>NZ_RZTC01000003.1:0-86389 GCF_004023165.1 Mesorhizobium sp. M7A.F.Ca.MR.176.00.0.0
ATAATCCGGCATCAAAATCTCCGCCAAAACCCGAGCCGGCTTCTTGCCACGCCGGTCCGGCGCGGGTCTAGCGATTTGAAACCGGTTTGCCTAGGGCGTGACACGCAACTTTGGCGGAACAGGCAAAAGGCGCATCAGCCGCGAGGCGCTATGACAATTCGACCGTGGCCGAAGCATTTCATCGCCGGACCGCCTACAAGCATGGCTCACCCGATCCCGTTTGAAGGCGAGCCATGCCGACAAAGAACGAGCCTGCAAAGAACGACATGACCACCGACCTTGCGCTGCTCGTCGTGCTGGCGGTGCTCTGGGGCGCCTCCTACACCTTCATCAAGATCGGCGTCGAAACCATCCCGCCGGTCACCTTCATTGCCGCCCGCACCCTGATTGCCGGTGGTATCTTGTTTGCCATCCTCCGCTGGCGCGGGCTCGCCATGCCGGGCGATGCGGCAAGCTGGCGCCGCTTCGCCTTCCAGGCCTGCCTCAACAGCGTCATCCCGTTCACCCTGATCGCCGCGGCGGAACGTTCGGTCGATGCCGGCCCCGCCACCATCCTGAACGCGACCTCGCCGATCTTCACCTTCCTCTTGACAGCGCTCATCACCCGCCACGAGCCGGTCACGGTGCGGAAGCTGATTGGCGTCGGCGCCGGCATTGCCGGCATCTGTCTCATCATAGGCACGCAGGCACTGGGTGGTCTCGGTCACGAGTTGTGGGCGCAGTTGGCCATCGTAGCGGCAACAATCTGCTATGCCGGGGCCGCCATTTTCGGCCGCGGCTTCAAGGGTCTCGATCCGATGCTGCCTGCCGCCGGTTCGATGCTGTGCGGCGCCGTCATCCTCGTGCCCCTCAGTCTGGTGTTCGACCAGCCGTGGACGCTGGCGCCTTCGGCCGCATCGATTCTGGCCCTGCTCGGCCTGTCGGTGTTTTCCACCGCATTGGCCTTCGTCATCTATTTCCGCCTCATCCACACGTTGGGTTCGGTCGGCACCACCTCGCAGGCCTATCTGCGGGTGCCGATCGGCGTCGGCATCGGCGCCCTTTTCCTCGGCGAAAGCCTAGGCTCGACGGCATGGCTGGGCATGGGGTTTGTCGTGGCTGGGGTCGCCGCCATGACCATTCCGGTTCGAAAGCCAGCATTTGCGCGGTAGAGCAATTCCAGGACAAGTGTGAAGCGGTTTTCCCGGGAAAAGCGCATAGCGCTCTCCCCTTGGGGACTGCGTTAAAGCAAAAGAACCGGCCTGCTTGCGCTCATGCCGTGCTCTGCTTATCTCGGAAGTATCCGCCTTTTCGACGGTGTCTGGTGTGACCTGGGGGTAAAGCACGGTGATTTTCGACGCTGCCCGCACTGCGGCCCTCGAGCTGCTCTCGCCTCCCTTTCGGGCCGTGTTCCTCAAGACATTGGGTCTGACGCTGCTGGCGCTTGTCGCCTTGTGGTTCGGCCTGACCAGCCTCGTCGAGTGGCTCGCCCTGCCGTGGCTGCAGACGCTGTTGCCCGGCATACCGTCCTGGGCCGGCTGGCTGGGTGGCATCATCGCCGCGATAGCGCTTGCCTTCGGCATGGCATTGCTCATCGCGCCGGTGACGGCTGTTGTCGCCGGCCTGTTCCTCGACGATATCGCCGAAGTGGTCGAGCGCACCGACTATCCCGGCGATCCGACCGGTCGCGCCATGCCGGCGCTGCGCTCGCTGGTGCTGTCGGCGCGATTCCTCGCCGTCGTCATTCTCGGCAACATCGTCGCCCTGCTGCTTCTGCTGGTGCCGGGCGTCAACATAGCCGCCTTCTTTATCGTCAACGGCTATCTGCTCGGGCGCGAGTTCTTCGAATTCGCTGCCATGCGCTTTCGCGGGGAAGAAGAGGCCAGGGCCTTACGCAGGCACTATGCCGGCACGGTGTTTCTCGCCGGGCTGCTCATCGCGGCTTTCCTCGCCGTGCCGTTGCTCAACCTGCTGACGCCGCTCTTCGCCGCCGCCGTGATGGTGCATCTGCACAAGGCGATCTCGGTGCGGGAAGTGGCTCGCTCCTCGCGCCGCTGAGCATTTTCTTCAGCGCAACAGGAATCCGCGTCCGAGCTCGTCGTCCGCTTCGACGATAAACTCCGTCCTGCCACTATAATAGGCGCGGCCGCCGACGCGGGCGATGATCGCCCCGTGCGGGCCAGCCTTCGCCGTCCGCACCACGGCTCCCGAAAAACGCGAGCCGGCAATGCTTTCGAACATACGCGTCTGCCCGATCGCGATCTCGCCCTTGGCATGCATGGCCGCCAGCCTTGCGGTGACGCCGGACCCGGTCGGCGAGCGGTCGACCTCCGCCTCGGCGAAGACGCAGATGTTCTTGGTCACCCCATCGGAAAAAGCATCGCGGCCATCGGTCAGGATGGTGCCGTAGAGGAAGGCAAGGTCGCCGTGGTCGGGATGCGACAGCGGAAATTCGGCCTTGAGCCTGTCCGTCAGCGCGGTTGCCGCATCGACGAAATCGCGCACCCGGCTTTTGCCGAATTCGAGCCCGAATTGGTGACAATCGGCCAGCGCGTAGAAAGCGCCGCCATAGGCGACGTCGAAGCCGATCGTGCCGTGGCCCGCCAGCTCTATCGTCTGCCCGCCGGCGAACAGGAACGCCGGCACGCTTTCGAACGACACCGCACCGGCCTTGCCGTCCCTGACCTCGACCGAGGCGACGACCAGCCCGCACGGCGCCTCGATATTGATTGTCGTGATTGGTTCCTGTTTCGCCACCAATCCTTCATCTACGGCGTAGCGGCCGAGCGCGACGATGGCGTGGCCGCACATCGTCGAATAGCCCTCATTGTGCATGAACAGCACGGCGAGGTCGGCGCCGGGCAGGTCGGGTTCGACCAGCAGGGCGCCATACATGTCGTAATGGCCGCGCGGCTCGAACATCAGGATCTTCCTGAGATGATCGAGATGGTCGCGCACATAGGCGCGCTTTTCCAGGATCGTGCCCTTGGGGACACTGGGATAGCCGCCGGTGACGATCCTGAGCGGCTCGCCGCCGGTATGCATATCGACGACGGTAAGCGTCATGCGATGGGCCCCGTTCAAGCTGAAGACTTGCCGAAGAGGGCTTGCAATTTGCCGAACGGCATGGCGGCGCGGGTGAAGCCGAAGGTGCCGTCCTGCTGGATCTCGCGCGCCGCCGTTTCCAGCATGCCATAGGCGAAATTGGTCAGCCACGGCCCGAGCGAGATGCGCTTGACGCCGGCCATGGCGAGGTCGGCGATGGTGAAGCCAGGCTTTGCCATGACATTGACCGGCTTGTTGACCGCCGAGCAGAGCGTGCGGATCATCTCGACGTCGCCGATGCCGGGCGCATAGAGCACGTCGGCGCCGGCCTTCTCGAAGGCCTGCAGCCGCTTGATGGTGTCGTCGAGGTCGGACTTGCCCCACAGGAAATTCTCCGCCCGCGCGGTGAAGACGAAATCGCGCTTCAGCGCCCGCGCCGCCTCCGCCGCCGCCGCAACGCGCTCGACGGCGTGCGCGAAATCATAGATCGGCTTGTCCGGATCGCCGGTGTGGTCCTCGATCGAGCATCCGGCAAGGCCGGCCGCTTCCGCCGCGAAGACGGTTTCGGCGGCCTGCTCGGCGCTGTCGCCCTTGCCTTTCTCGAGGTCGGCGGAGACAGGCAGGCTGGTCGCCGCCGTCACCTCGCGGCAATGGTGGATCATCTGGTCGAAGGTCACGGCGCCATCCGGCAGGCCGCGTGAAAAAGCAAAGCCGGCGCTGGTCGTCGCCAGCGCCGTGAAACCGAACGAGGCCAGCAGCTTCGTCGTGCCAATATCCCAGGGATTGGGCATGACGAAGGTCGAGGCATGCAGGTCGCGAAAGATCTTGCCCTTGTCCATGGTAGTTCCCCCATCATGTGCGGTGTGGCTAAGCGGATTTTATCCTGCCCGATTTGACCGGGCAAACGAATGCGGTTGGTTCAGAAGCGATTGGCGTTCTCTCCTGCCAATTTGTCCAGCGCGTCGGAATCCTTGGTGTAGCGCGATGTCTTCTTGTCCCAGTGATAGGTGACGGAAATCTCGTGGGACTCTGGTCTGGGCGGAGTGTCGTCACAGCTTTCGCCGTTCAGCACAGTAGAGTCGGTCACGGTCACCTTGATGGCGGCATAAGGCTGGCCGTCGCCTACGGTCTGCAAAGTCACGTCCTGCTTGCGGCTGTAGGCGCACAGGTTTTCGTCGAACGTATAGATCATGTCGATCGGTTCGAACTTGTCGTCGCGGATCATGATCAGCGGCGTGATCACATAGTTCTGGCTCGAATTGAAATGCGCGCTCATGGTGATGAGGACGTCATCGTTGGCGCTGACCGAAAGTCTGCCCGGCTCGTGGAAATAGGTGCCGCGGTCGAGCGCGACATTGACGGCGTCGAGCAGCTTTGGCTTGGCCGTGATGTCGTAGAGCGCCAGCACCGCATAGCCTTCGGCGCTGTCGGGAGAATCGCCAAGGTCGAACAGCATGGTCAGCCGATCCTTGCCGCCGGCCTTGATGGCGAGCACCGCGGCATTGGAAAAGCCCGAAGTCTCGGGCGGCGAACCGCCGCTGTCCGGTCCCTCGATATGACGCATCTCGATCGGCAACCCACCCCTATAGAAGCCGTCCTTGTCCGCAGCGAGATCCGGAATGACCATCCTCGCGAGGTCGAGATAGGTGACATCCGTGCGGCCGGGCAGAGCGCTGCCGAGCTCCGGAAAGCTGATGGCTTGCGCGCCGGCCGCGGTCCATAGAAACGGCGCCAGCATCAAGGCGAGGATGAGGCGGAGCAGGCTGGGGTTCATGCGTGGCCTCGAGTTGGCGGCGCCAAGCTAGCACGGACAATCGAGGCGTACAGCTGCAGGCTGAAGATCAGGTCAGTGGATCGGCACCAGCCCGGCCAGCTCGCGCATGTCGTCGAACAGGATGCCGCCGGCCTGGATCAGGCCGGCGCGGTCGGAATAGGGATCGGCATGGTAGGAAAACACCCGCATGCCGGCGGCGATCCCGGCCTGCGTGCCGGCGACGCTGTCCTCGATGACGATGCAGTCGGCAGGCGCGAAGCCCATGGTCTTGGCCGCATGCAGGAACAGGTCCGGGAACGGCTTGCCACGGCTGACCATGGTCGAGGAAAACATCGCGTGTTCGAACAGCGGCAGCAGCCCGGTCTGGCCAAGCGTGATGTGCATCTTCGACACCCGGGCCGAGGTGGCGACGCAATAGGCGATACCGGCTGAACGCACGGCTTCGACGAACTCGCGGACGTAGGGGATCGCTTCGACGCCGTGGGCAAACAGGTCCGGCAGGCCGGCGTTCCAGCGATCGACGAAACCGGCGCCGAGCCTGACGCTGGTCTCTTCTTCGATCTCTTTCTGCACCGACGCCATGCTGCGGCCGGAGAAATTCTTGCGGCAATATTCGAAGCTTGTCGGATAGCCGGCAGCGGTCAGCCATTCGGCGAGACGCCGATTGGCCAAATTCTCTGTATCGACCAGGATCCCGTCGCAGTCGAAGATGACAAGCTTAGGCAGTTCAGGCATCAGGCGGTGCCGGTCGATCCGAACCCGCCCGCGCCACGCGCCGTACCACCGGCCAGACTGCGCTCTTCCACGGTCGCCTGGGCCACCGCAGCGAAGATGATCTGGGCGATGCGCATGCCGCGCGTCACGGCAAAGTCTTCATCGCCGAGATTGATCAGCAGCACCTTCACCTCGCCGCGATAGTCGCTATCGATGGTGCCGGGCGTGTTGAGGACGGTCAGGCCGTGCTTGAAAGCAAGTCCGGAGCGGGGCCGCACCTGGCCCTCCATGCCTTCCGGAATTTCCAGGATCAGCCCGGTCGGCACCAGAGCGCGCTTTCCCGGAAGGATCAGCAGCGGCCGGTCGTCCGGCACAGCGGCGCGCAGATCCATGCCGGCGGCACCAGTGCTTTCATAGGCGGGAAGGGGAAGTCCTTCAGCATGCGGCAACCTGACGAAGCCGACGGTCGGACCGATGACGGAGGAAGTTTGAAGGGCTGCGCGCATAAAATCGATCCTATCGGCGCGAACGGCGATTCGGTCAACTCGACTGTAATTCTATCAACGGCTTTCTTTTGGGCGGCACTGTGACCTGGTTTCGGGCACAGGAGTTTTAATGGATTTGTTGCGCTGAAGGATTGCATGCTTGGTGATTGGCGAAAACGTCCATGCTTCGTCATCCACGGGCGAGCAAGGAGCGTAGCGACGCGGCGCAGACCCGAGGATCCATGCCGCGACTCCAACGGGTCACGACGGTGCAGAGTTCTGCGCCGTTGCACTCTTGGGTAGGTCACGGCATGGATACCAGGGTCTCCGCGACGCCGCTTCGCGGCTGCTCCGCCCTGGTATGACGAAGTTGGGGAGGCTTCGGCCAAACGCGAACGTAGCGCTACTAACGCAGTTCCATCGGAACGACGGTCGTCTCCTTGATCTCCTCCATCACGAAGGACGCGGACACATCCGACAGCGCCACCTTGGCGATCAGCCGCTGGTAGAGCCGATCATAGGCCTTCACGTCGGCGACGCGGGCGCGCAAGACATAATCGAGGTCGCCGGACATGCGGTAGACGCCGATGATCTCGGGAAAGCCGGTCACCGCCGCCCGGAACTTCTGCAGCCACTCCGGATCGTGGTTGGACGTGCGGATCAGGATGAAGACGGAAAGGCCAAGCCCGAGCTTTTCGGCATCGACCAGCGCCACCCTGCCGGTGATGACACCAGCCTCTTCCAGCCGCCTCACCCGGCGCCAGCAGGCATTGCGCGACAGCGCCACCCGTTCCGACAGCTGGTCGACCGACAGCGTGCCGTCGCGTTGCAGCTCAGTGAGCAATTTCCGGTCGATTTCGTCAATTTCCAGCGTCATGTGGGATGTTTGTCCCAAGGATCACCGAAATACAAGGACATTTTGAGACCGATGAACCGGCGAAGCGTGTCAGGATACTCATATCAGGAACTTGAAGCGCTGAAGGGGAACCAGCATGTCGGTCGCAAGGATTTTCACCTCTCATCCGGCCAAGGTCGGCGAAACCTATCTCAGTCATATGGCTTTTGCCGCCTGGTTTTCGTCGCGCCTGTTGATGGCGGCTTGTGCTGCGCTCGTTCATGCTTTCTTGCCATTTCTGTTTGAAACTACCGCCAGCCGAATCGTTCGCGAGCTTTACGAGCGGACGCACAACAGAGGCACACACGCGATCAAGGAGCCTGCGGCTCTTATGGATCGCGCCTAGAGGACGACAGAAGCGATGTGCCGGTGGGCGGCCTATCTCGGTGAAGCGGTCTTTCTCGAAGACATCCTCACGGCGCCCTGTCACTCGCTGATCGCCCAGAGCCATTGCGCCCAGGAAGCGAAATCGCCGACCAATGGCGACGGCTTCGGCCTTGCCTGGTATGGCGACCGCCCAGAGCCGGGTCTCTATCGCGATATCCTGCCGGCCTGGTCCGATCCCAATCTGAAAAGCCTGTGCCGGCAGATCAAATCCGGCCTGTTCCTCGCCCATGTACGGGCGTCCACCGGCGGCGCCACCAGCCGCATGAATTGCCATCCGTTCATCTCCGGCGCCTGGTCGTTCATGCACAACGGCCAGATCGGCGGCTTCGAGAAGATCCGCCGCGCGCTGGAGAATTCGCTGTCAGACGCCGTCTTCGACCAGCGCGAAGGCACCACCGATTCCGAACTCTTTTTCCTGCTGATGATCGACGAAGGGTTGGCCGGCGATCCGCAAGGCGCGGTGTCCCGCGCCACTAGCCGCGTGCTCGAAGCCTCGCGCCGCGCCGGCCTCGAACCAGCGCTGAAGCTCACCGCCGCCTTCTCGGATGGACAGGCGCTGCATGCGGTGCGCTATGCCACCGACGCCCACGCGCCGACGCTCTACACCTCCGTCTTGCGCAAGGGCGGCGGCCGCTGCATCGTGTCCGAGCCGTTCGACCGCGAGGGCGGCGACTGGCAAGCGATCCCGCCATCGAGTTTTGTCACGATGACGCGGGACGGCATCAGCATTCGCCCGTTTGCTCCAGCGGCGGCAAAGCTGGCGCTGGTCGGGTAAGTTTCTTCGCCGGATCGCAAATGCTGCAAAGTCGCGGGCCAGCGCCCCCTCTGTCCTGCCGGACATCTCCCCCTCAAGTGGGGAGATTGGCAGCTTCGCCGACCGCGCGTTCTTGCAACGTTGAAGATTGGCGAAAGCCGTGACGCTATCCAATCTCCCCACTTGAGGGGGAGATGGCCGGCAGGCCAGAGGGGGGCGCCGTAGAGTGCCGACATCGGCAGCACAACTTCGATCAAGCACTAGCGAATACCGAATGCTCAACTCCGCTTGAAATCGCGCCGCGTTCCGCCAATTGGTCAGGCACGCGCGGCCAAGCCGGAGCATTCCTCATGGACATCGTCTTCTCCTCAACCGTCGATCTCGCTGCAGCCATCGCCAAGCGCAAAATCTCCGCCGTGGAAGCACTCGACGCCTATCTGGCGCAAATCGATGCGCACAACCATGCGGTGAATGCCGTCATCTCGCTCGACAGGGAAGGCGCCCGCGAGCGTGCCAAGAAGGCGGACGCTGCCCAGGCGCGCGGCGCCGCACCCGGACCTCTGCATGGCGTGCCGTTCACGCTGAAAGACATGCACGAAACGTCAGGCATAAGGACCACGGTCGGCTTCCCGCCCTTTGCCGACTATGTCGCCAAGCAGGACAGCCCGGTCGTCATCAGACTGAAAGCGGCCGGCGGCGTGCTGATGGCCAAGACCAATGTCGCGGCCATGCTTTCGGACTGGCAATCGAACAACCCGCTGTTCGGCCGCACCAACAATCCATGGAATCTCCAGCGCACGGCGGGAGGCTCCAGCGGAGGCGCGGCAGCGGCAATTTGCTTGGGGATGACGCCGTTCGACGTGGGCACAGACATGCAGGATTCGATCCGGCTGCCGGCCGCCTTTTGCGGTGTTTATGGCTTGAAGCCGACGGAGCATCGTGTCTCGCTGGCCGGTGCCTTCCCCGATCCCGGCGGTGCCGCGCGCAGCGTGCGGCTGATGTCCTGCCTCGGGCCGTTGGCGCGCAGCGTGCAAGATTTGGCGCTGATTTATCAAATCATCGCCGGCCCGGATGGAAGCGACACCGATCTTGCTCCGGTGCCGGTCCAGGATATGCCGAAGCTCGACCCTAGGACATTGCGCATCGCCTTCGCGCCGTCCTTTCCCGGCTTTCCGGTGGCCGGCGACATCAGCGCCGCGGTCGAAAACCTCGCAAGGCAGCTGCAATCGGCCGGTGCCCTCGTTGAGGAGGCAAAACTGCCGAAACTCGATCTGCACCACGATCTGGTGCAGGGCGGCGCGCTGATCGGCATGATGCTGGAGGCCGCCCAGCCGGAGTCGCCGGAGAACCCGACACCGGTCTCGCATTGGTTCGAGGCACTCGCCCGCCGCGACAGGTCCATTCTCGCCTGGGACCGGTTTTTCGAAAACCATGACGCGCTGCTCTGCCCGGTCGCCATGACTTCCGCCTTCCCGCATTGCGAGCCGGGCACGCCGATCACGGTCGACGGCAAGGAGCAGAGCTACTGGATGCTGCCGGCCTATGGCGCCGTCTTCAACTACAGCGGCCATCCGGCGCTTTCCATCCCATGCGGACAGGGCAGCGAGGGCTTGCCGATCGGCTTGCAACTGGTCGGCAAACGCTGGTCGGAGTCACAGCTGCTCGGCATCGCCAGGGCAATCGAACCACTGACCGGCGGCTTTCGGCGTCCGCCCGCCTATTGAGCGAAACGCGACAATCCATAAGGGGCAAGTAAGGGGTCGCGCTCGCCGTCGAGGATTTCCCGAGCGGCGAACAGGCCGATGGCCGGCGCCAACGTGATGCCGGAATGCATGACGGCGACATAGACACCGTCCAAGCCCTCGGCGCGGCCAATGATCGGAAAGCCGTCGATCGGCGTCGGCCGGTAGCCGACCGTGTGGAAATCGAGTTCCAACCCATCGCTGTCGCGCAGCATGGCCTTCATGGCCGCAAACAGGGCGTGGGCGGTGGCTTCGGCATCCATGCCCGGATCGGCTCCGCCAAAATCCGAGCCGGCGATGATGCGGCCTTCCGCCGTCTGGCGCATGTGCAGCCGCTCGGCCAGCACCAGCCCGTTGAGCAGCTTTTCGTGCGGTCGCGAATGGACGATCAGGCCGGGCGGCGTTTCGATCGGCAGGTTGATCCCGGCGGTCGCGGCGATCTCCGGCGAGCCAACGCCGGCCGCGACCACCACCTCGTCCGATGCAATCAGGCCATGCGATGTGTCGACACCGGTGATCCTGCCGCCGGTCTGGACCAGGGCCGTCACCGTGCTGGAGATGGTCTTCGCGCCATGTCGCTTCGCGTCTGCCAATAGGGCACGGACGGCGGCCACGGGCTCTGCGACACCTTCTTCGGCAACATGCAGGGCAAAATCCGGAAGCTCGGTGAGATTAGGTTCGATGCGCGCTGCACCGGCGCGGTCGACTTGGCTGATGCCATAGCCCCAGGCGGAATGTTCCGTGGCGTAGGTTTCCATGTCGGCCGCCGGTAAGTCCCAGCACAGGCCGCCGCACCAGATAAGCGGCAGGTCGGGCAGGTCCTGCGCCAGCCGCGACCATTCGGCCATGGCGCGGGTGCGCAGCCGGAAATAGGGCTCCGGATTGCCCCAGCTGGCGTTGATCCAGGCGAACGAATTTGGCGTCGCCACCCCACCGGCAGCACTGTCGGCAATCACCGTCACTTGCGCACCCGCTCTGCTCAGATGCCAGGCGGTGGAGGCACCGATGATGCCGGCGCCGATGACGATTACTTGTTTCGCCGCAGTCATGCTTGCTCCTCTTCCTCGTCATCCGGAGGGATGTTCATCCAGTGCCATCCCGGCAGCCGCTTGCCAACATCGCGCAGCGTAAAATATGCGGCAATGCACTGGCCGGAGCCACAGCACGACTGAGCTGTATGCTCTGACGGTGAGGCGGCGATCAGCAGCGCCCGAGCCGCCGGACCGGTCGACAGGCCGGCACTGCGCTGCTAGAAGCCCGGCCTGTCACACGGAAATCCCAGAGAATGCCCGAAGCAATAGAAGAAGAAGTGGCACGCCGCCGCACCTTCGCGATCATCGCGCACCCGGACGCCGGCAAGACGACGCTCACCGAAAAGCTGCTGCTGTTCGGCGGCGCCATCCAGCTCGCCGGCGAGGTCAAGGCCAAGAAGGACAAGATCCAGACGCGGTCCGACTGGATGAAGATCGAGCGCGAACGCGGCATCTCGGTCGTCACCTCGGTGATGACCTTCGAGTATGAGGACAATGTCTTCAACCTGCTCGACACGCCCGGCCACGAGGATTTCGCCGACGACACCTACCGCACGCTGTCGGCGGTCGACTCGGCGGTCATGGTCATCGATGCCGCCAAGGGCATCGAGCCACGCACGCTGAAACTGTTCGAAGTCTGCCGCCTGCGCGACATCCCGATCATCACCTTCATCAACAAGATGGACCGCGAAAGCCGCGATCCGTTCGAGATTTTGGACGAGATCGAACAGAAGCTGGCGCTGGATACTGCCCCCGTCACCTGGCCGATCGGCCGCGGCAAGAATTTTGCCGGCACCTATCATCTGGCGCTGAATGCCGTGCGCAGGGGCGACGCGGAGAAGGAACGCACGCCGGTCAACGGCCCCGATTCCAACCGCGTCGCCGGGCTGCTGCCCGAAAACGAGCGCGAAGCCTTCATCGAGGAACTGGAACTCGCGCGAGAAGCGTGCAGACCCCTTGATATTGAGGCCTTCCGCGAGGGCCATCTGACGCCGGTCTATTTCGGTTCGGCGCTACGCAACTATGGCGTGCGCGACCTGATCGAGGCACTCGGCGCTTTTGGACCGCCGCCGCGCGCGCAGGAGGCCGACACCCGCAAGGTCGAGGCGACCGAAGAGAAGATGACGTCCTTCGTCTTCAAGATCCAGGCCAACATGGATCCCAATCACCGCGACCGCATCGCCTTCGTCCGTGTCTGTTCGGGCAAGCTCGAGCGCGGCATGAAGGCCAAGCTGGTGCGCACGGGAAAACCGATGTCGCTGTCGGCGCCGCAGTTCTTCTTTGCCCGGACCCGCGTTACCGCTGACGAGGCTTTTGCCGGTGACGTCGTCGGCATCCCCAACCATGGCACGCTGCGCATCGGCGACACGCTGACCGAAGGCGAGGAGATACTGTTCCGCGGCGTTCCGAATTTCGCCCCGGAAATCCTGCGTCGTGTGCGCCTCGGCGACGCGATGAAGGCGAAAAAACTCAAGGAAGCGCTGCACCAGATGGCAGAGGAGGGCGTCGTGCAGCTGTTTTCGCCGGAGGATGGCTCGCCGGCCATCGTCGGCGTCGTCGGCGCGCTGCAGCTCGACGTGCTGAAGGAACGGCTGAACTTCGAATACACGCTGCCGGTCGAATTCGAGATGTCGCGGTTTTCAGTCTGCCGCTGGATATCGGCCGACGACAAAGCCGAGACGCTTCGCTTCATCGAGGCGCATCGCGGTGACATCGCCCGCGACCTCGACAATGATCCGGTGTTCCTCGCCCAGCACGCTTTCTCGCTGAACTACGAAGCGGAACGCTGGAAGGCGATCAAGTTTGCCACGATCAAGGACTATCAGGTCCGCGACAAGGCGGCGTAGGCGCCAGTTTTCCCTTCTCCCCGTTCACGGGGAGAAGGTGCCCGAAGGGCGGATGAGGGGCAGCGCCAACCCTCGACTATCCTCTCGCCGCTTCCTCGATCCTGGCGATGTCGATCTTGCTCATCTGCATCATCGCCGACATCACGCGGCCGGCCTTGGCCCGGTCCGGATCCAGCAGCAGGCGCGGCAGCTGCTCCGGCACAACCTGCCAGGAGACGCCGAATTTATCCTTCAGCCAGCTGCATTGCGACGGTTGGCCGCCACCTTCGATGAGCTTGTCCCAGAAGTAATCCACCTCTTCCTGCGTCTTGCAGTCGATCGACTGCGACATCGCCTCGGTGTGCTTGAACTGCGGTCCACCATTGAGCGCCTGGAATTGCACCCCGTCGAGTTCGAACGTGGTCACCAGCACCTTGCCTTCATCGGCGTGGCCTTCGGGCCAGCGCATTACGCTCAGCACCTTCGAATTCTTGAAGATGGAGACGTAGAAATTCATGGCCTCTTCGGCCAGGCCGTCGAACCACAGGCAGGTGGTGATCTTTTGCATGTCGTGCTCCTCGGGTTGTTTTGGTTGCGTTACGGCGAAACGGCTGACTCCGAACGTGGTGCCATTTCCATGTCGTCTGCCTAAGGACGGGCATGCAGTGCGCCATCCGACAGTGCTACGCATTTTTTTGAGAGAATCTGGCGCATTGCAAAATTGTGGCCAGACCGGGCTTGCGCGTCTATAACGCCTGCGGTCCGAATTCAGCTCCGCCGCGCCATGCATGGCTGTGGCCAGCCACCAAGGAAAAAACATGCCTGCCTATCGCTCCCGCACCACCACCCATGGCCGCAACATGGCCGGCGCTCGCGGCCTCTGGCGCGCCACCGGCATGAAGGACAGCGATTTCGGCAAGCCGATCATCGCGGTGGTCAACTCCTTCACCCAGTTCGTGCCGGGCCATGTCCATCTGAAGGATCTCGGCCAGTTGGTCGCGCGCGAGATCGAGAAGGCCGGCGGCGTCGCCAAGGAATTCAACACCATCGCCGTCGACGACGGCATCGCCATGGGCCATGACGGCATGCTCTATTCGCTGCCGTCGCGCGAGCTGATCGCCGATTCCGTCGAATACATGGTCAACGCTCACTGTGCCGACGCCATGGTCTGCATCTCCAATTGCGACAAGATCACGCCCGGCATGCTGATGGCATCATTGCGCCTCAACATCCCTACCGTCTTCGTTTCCGGCGGTCCGATGGAAGCCGGCAAGGTGGTGCTCGCCGGCAAGACGCAGGCGCTCGACCTGGTCGATGCCATGGTGGCGGCCGCCGACGACAGGGTCTCCGACGAGGACGTCAAGGTCATCGAGCGCTCGGCCTGCCCGACCTGCGGCTCCTGCTCGGGCATGTTCACTGCCAATTCGATGAACTGCCTGACCGAGGCGCTTGGCCTGTCGCTGCCCGGCAACGGCTCGACATTGGCGACGCATGCCGACCGCAAACGGCTGTTCGTCGAGGCCGGCCACCTGATCGTCGATCTCGCCGCGCTATTACGAGCAGGACGACGAAACCGCGCTGCCACGCAACATCGCCTCCAAAGGTGCGTTCGAGAACGCCATGACGCTCGACATCGCCATGGGCGGCTCGACGAACACCGTGCTGCACATTCTCGCCGCCGCGCATGAGGGCGAAATCGATTTCGATCAGGACGACATCGACGCGCTGTCGCGCAAGGTGCCGGTGCTGTGCAAGGTTGCTCCGGCCAAGTCCGACGTGCACATGGAAGACGTGCACCGCGCCGGCGGCATCATGGCCATCCTCGGCCAGCTCGACAATGCCGGCCTGCTCAACCGCGACCTGCCGACGGTGCACACGCGAACGCTGGGCGAAGCGCTCGACCATTGGGATATTTCCCGCACGACCAGCCAGAGCGTGCGTGATTTCTTCCTCGCCGCCCCTGGCGGCGTGCCGACACAGGTCGCTTTCAGCCAGGACCGCCGCTGGGACGAACTCGATCTCGACCGCGAGAAAGGCGTCATCCGCTCGACCGAACATCCCTTTTCCAAAGATGGCGGCCTCGCCGTGCTGAAAGGCAATCTGGCTCTCGACGGCTGCATCGTGAAGACCGCCGGCGTCGATGAATCGATCCTGAAGTTCACCGGACCGGCCCGCGTCTTCGAAAGCCAGGATTCCAGCGTCAAGGCGATCCTGTCCAACGAGATCAAGGCCGGCGATGTGGTCGTCATCCGCTATGAAGGGCCGCGCGGCGGCCCAGGCATGCAGGAAATGCTTTATCCAACCAGCTATCTGAAGTCGAAAGGGCTCGGCAAGGCCTGCGCCCTGGTCACCGACGGCCGCTTCTCGGGAGGCACGTCGGGCCTGTCGATCGGCCATGCGTCGCCGGAAGCCGCCGAAGGCGGGCTGATCGGGCTGGTGCAGGAGGGCGATACGATCGAGATCGACATCCCGAACCGCAGCATCCGCCTGGCTGTCGATGAGGCGGAACTCGCTGCCCGCCGGGCGGCGATGGAGGCCAAGGGCGCCCTGGCCTGGAAGCCCGAGGAAAAGCGCAAGCGCAAGGTGACGACCGCCTTGCGAGCCTATGCCGCCATGGCGACCAGCGCGGCCAAGGGCGCGGTGAGGTTTGTGCCGGAATAAGGTTTGCGCCCAGGCCCCTCATCCGGCCGCTACGCGGCCACCTTCTCCCCGCTGGGGACAAGAGGCTGGCGCCGGCGCTGACGATCTCTTCTCCCCTCGGGGGGAAGGTGGCCCGAAGGGCCGGATGAGGGGGCTGGCTCCAACATCCGGAACACCATCACGGCATCAACTGATACTCATAAAGCTTCTGGTAGAGCCCACCCTGCTTGAGCAAGGTCTTGTGCGGGCCGCTTTCCACCACCTTGCCGGCTTCGAGCACCACGATCGTGTCTGCCTGGTGCACCGTCGACAGACGGTGCGCGATGACGATCGTCGTGCGGCCTTCCGTCAATTGCTGCAGCGCGTCGCGGAACAGCGCTTCCGATTCGGCATCAAGCGCGCTGGTCGCTTCGTCCAGCAGCAGGATCTCGGCATTGCGCAGCATGGCGCGTGCGATCGAGATCCGTTGGCGTTGGCCGCCCGATAGCAGGCCGCCATTCTCGCCGACATCCGTCTCGTAGCCTTTCGCCTGCGCGCTGATGAAGTCATGGGCGTTGGCCGCCTTGGCGGCGGCGATAACCTCTTCGTCGGTCGCACCCTCGCGCCCAAGCCGGATGTTGTGCATGATGGTGCCGGCAAACAGGAATGTATCCTGGCTGACATAGGCGATCTTTTCCCGCAGCGATGCGAGCGTCGCATGGGAAATATCCTGACCATCGAACAGCACCTTGCCGCTCTTCGGGTCGTACATGCGCATGATCAGGTTTAGAATCGTCGACTTGCCGCCGCCGGAAGGCCCGACCAGCGCCGTCATCTTGCCGGGCGCAAGCGTCAGATCGAACCTGTCCAGCACCGGCGGCCCGTTTTGATAAGCGAAGTCGACGGCGTCGAACCGGATCTCGCCCGGTCCGGCCAGAAGCGGCTTCGCGTCGGGCTTCTCGACCAGAGTCAGCGGCTGGTCGGCGAGCTCGAACATCATGCGCACGCCGACAATACCGCTTTCCAGCGATATGCGCACGCGGGCAAGGCGCTTTGCCGGCTCATAGGCAAACAGGAGCGCCCCGATGAAGGCCATGATGTTTCCCGGCATCTGGCCGCCCTGCAAGACCAGGAAGCCGCTGACGAAGATGGCCCCGGCAATTGCCAGCCCGGCCAGCGTCTCCATCACCGGGCTTGTCGCAGCCTCCAGCGTCGCGATGTTGTTGGCCCGGTTCTCGACGTCCGACACGGCCTTGTACATGCGGTTGCGCATTGCGCCTTCGAGGTTGAAGGATTTGACGACGCGGACGCCGATTGCCGTTTCCTGCATCACCTGCACGATCTGGCCGACCGAGCGAAACTCCATCGCGGCGAACTTGCGAACACGTTTGAGGATGCGGTTGACCCCGTAGATAGCCAAGGGGCCGACGACGAAGCAGATTATAGACAGGGCTGGCTGCTGCCAGACCATGACCCCTACCAGGACAACCAGCGACAACAGGTCGCGCACATAGGACGTGACAACGAGGTCGAGCACGTTGCGCGCCGCCTGCGCATTGTTGGTCATGCGTGTGATCAGGTCGGACGACGAGGTCGAATGGTAGAATTCGATGCCTTGCGCCAGGATGCGGTCGTAGATCTTGCGCTGGCGGTCGGCGATGATGGCGTTGCCGACCCGGCTCATGAAATAGGCCTGGATGAAGTTGGCGAGACCCTTGAGAATGAAGATCGTGGCGACCCCCGCCGCAATCAGGTTGACGCGGTCAATCCGCTTGAAGACCACGAATTCGTCGGTGATCTCTTTGAGAATCCAGGCGCTGGCGCCGGTCGTGGCGGCCACCACAAGCATCGACAACATCGCGGCGCCGTAGCCAAACCTGTGCTGATAAAAGGATTCCCGGATCAACCTCGCAACGAGGCGCTGGTTTTCCGTCGAGCGGAAGAAACGAAACAAACGGCGGATCCTTGAAACCGGGACAACGAAGGCGGCTTATAGAGGGAGTTGCGGCCGGATGGAACCATCCGCGCCCGCCGCGGACAAACCGCTGTTGCAAGCGGCATCGACGGGATGCGATTTTCAGCCTCGGCACTATCAGATGATTCTTTTGACGGGGTGACGACAGATGGCTTTCGACCTTATCGTTCGCGGCGGCACACTGCCTGATGGCAGGGTTGCCGACATAGGCATCAGCAGTGAGACGATCGCGGCGATCGAGCCCACTCTGCAGGGTTCTGCGCGGACCGAGGTCGACGCCCGCGGCAATCTGGTCTCGCCACCCTTCGTCGATCCGCATTTCCACATGGACGCGACGCTCTCCTACGGCATTCCGCGCATCAACGCGTCGGGTACACTGCTCGAAGGCATTTCGCTATGGGGCGAGTTGAAGCCGCTTTTGACGCATGAGGCGGTGCGTGATCGCGCATTGGCCTATTGCGACTGGGCGGTGTCGATGGGCCTGCTCGCAATCCGCACCCATGTCGATGTCTGCGATGACAGGCTGCTGGCGGTCGAGGCGCTGCTCGAGGTCAAGAAGACGGTCGCTCCCTATATCGACCTGCAACTGGTCGCTTTCCCGCAGGACGGGTTTTATCGCGCCCCGTCGGCGCGTGAAAACACCATTCGCGCGCTCGACATGGGCGTCGACATTGTCGGCGGCATCCCGCATTTCGAGCGCACTATGGCCGACGGCACGCGCTCGGTAACGGAGCTGTGCGAGATCGCGGCCAGGCGCGGCCTGATGGTCGACCTGCATTGCGACGAGACCGATGATCCGCTGTCGCGTCACATCGAACAGCTTGCGTATGAGACGCAGCGCCTTGGTCTGCAGGGCAAGGTCGCCGGTTCGCACCTCACCTCGATGCATTCGATGGACAATTACTATGTCTCGAAGCTGCTGCCGCTGATCGCCGAGGCCGGCGTCTCGGTCATTCCCAATCCGCTGATCAACATCATGCTGCAGGGCCGCCACGACACCTTCCCGAAGCGCCGGGGCCTGACTCGGGTCAAGGAAATGCTGGCGCTCGGCATTCGCGTCGGCTGGGGCCAGGATTGCGTGCTCGATCCCTGGTATTCGCTGGGCACCGCCGACATGCTCGATGTCGCCTTCATGGGCCTGCACGTCGCTCAGATGTCGAGCCCGGCCGAGATGGCGCGCTGCTTCGATATGGTCACCAACGTCAATGCCGCGATCATGGGCCTCGATCATCTCGGCCTGGCGGTCGGCAAGCGCGCCAGCCTTGTCGTCCTCGATGCCGGCAATTCGGTCGAAGCCCTGCGCTTGCGCGCCGAGCGCCTGTGCGTCATCGCCAGGGGCAAGGTGGTGGCGGAGCGGACGAAGCAGGAAACCAGGCTGTCCATCGACGGAAGGCCGGTACTTGTGAACCGACGGCACCATTCGCATCAGGACCAATAGGACACCGCATCTGCATCAAGGGTCTGAGCTTCGCCCGTCCGGAAATAAGTCTACATTAAGGCTCCACTTTTATTCGAGGAGGATTCCATGTGGCGCAAGACTGTGATGGCGGTGGCGTTGACGGTGCTTTGCACCGGCTGCACGACGGTGACGGCAGAGGATCGCCGCGCCGCCGACGAAGCGAAATGCCGGTCCTACGGCTTCGTCAAGAAGAATGACGCCTTTGCCGAGTGTCTGCAGCGCATCGATCTGGAGCGGCGTGCGGAGCTCAGACGCACCCCGGCTTTCGACCCCTGGGACAGGCCGGTGATCTATCGGCCCATTATTCTCAGGCCGCAGCCAAAAGGGAACTGAATCGCGCAGACCCAGCCGATTCCCGAGGCTGGCCTTGCCGATTTCCGGTTTTCTCCTCGTCAAAGCCGCCGCTTCCGTCTACGACGCGGCTAACTAGGGAGGAATCGGGATCGGCATGACGCAGCCCGTGGCGCAGAATTCGACGATCAGGAATGTGCTTCTGGCCGGCATTCTGCTGATGCTGGCCGGCGACTTCCTGTTTGCGCTGAACGACGCCATGGGCAAGTGGCTGGTCGCCAGCTTCTCCGTCGGCCAGGTGGTGCTGATCCGCTCTATCGGCGCCTTCTTCGTGCTCGGCCCGATGATCGCCAATCAGGGCCCGGCCAAGCTGTTTCGCATGGAACGTCTGGAGCTGCAGCTGCTGCGGGTGGTGATGACCACGCTCGACACCGCGCTCTTCTATGCCGCCGTGGTCTATCTGCCGCTTGCCGATGTGATGAGTTTCTACATGGCCGGGCCGATCTACGTTGCGGCACTCTCGCACCTCTTGCTTGGCGAAAAGGTCGGCTGGCGCCGCTGGATGGCGATCCTGCTCGGCTTCTGCGGCGTTTTGATCATGCTGAAACCGTCCTCGGCGGCGTTCTCGCTGTCATCGGGTTTTGCGCTGGTAGGCAGCATCTCCTTCGCCTTCGCCATCATCCTCAACCGCCGCCTGCGTGGCACCAGCGACACCAATCTGGTGACATGGCAAACCATCGGCACGCTGCTGGTCGGCGGTGTGCTGACCATCGGCGCCTGGCAGACGCCGTCGGCACTCGATCTCGGCGCCATGCTGCTGCTCGGTATCGTCTCCTGCGGCGCCCACCTGATGATCACCAGGGCGCTCAAGCTGGCGCCGGCTTCGACATTGGCGCCGCTGCACTACACACTGCTGCTGTGGGCGGTGGTGTTCGGCCTGGTGTTCTTCGGCGACGTTCCCGGTCCGCGCATCCTGATCGGCTCGGCCATCGTTGTTCTCGCCGGCCTGTTCATCTTCCATCGCCAGAAAGTGGTCGAGATCACTGTGCCGCCCGAAAACGTGCCGAAGGGCGTGAGTTAGTCCAGGCTCAGTCCCGGTGTATTGCTGCCAGATGCCGCGAAAACTCCGGCGTCTCCATCAACGCCTTGCAGCGAGCGAAACGGCCATCCGCATAAGCGCGAAAATCATCGACCGGGTTGTTGTTGGCGAGCTGGATCAGCCCCCACAAGGTCCACAACAGGTCGCACATTGCCTTGTAGATGACGATGCGGCCGCGCTCCGCCGGCCTCGCCTCGCCGCCGAAATAAGCGCGTATCATCTCTTCGTCCTGGGCGGCGTCGAACTTGCCCTCCACGCTGAGGTCGCCAAGGTCCCAGAGCGGATCGTTCATGCCCGAATATTCCCAGTCGACGATCCACATCCGCTCGCCAGTATCGAGAAAGTTCTCGCACAGCGGATCGCAGTGGCAGGCGACGATCGGCAGCGGATGGGCGGCCAGCGCCGAGCGGACGCTCTCGGCGTCTCGCACCACGTCATGATAACCGGCGGGCAGGGCGACCTCCTTGGTGGACAGCACCTTGAGGTAATCGTCGATCATCGCGAACAATTCGAAGCGGAAGGGAAACACCGCGCCTGAATCGTGCAGCTTGCGAAAGGCTTCGCCGGCGCGTGCCGGACTGCCCGGACGTGTCCGGAATTTCTCCGGCGACATCGTTTCGGCGCCGGCGATGTAGCGTGTCACCATCACCCCGGTACCGGGGTCGACATGCAGCACCTCGGGACTGACCCCCGCTTTTGCAGCTTCGCGCGCGGCCACCGCTTCGTTGGCCCGGTTGATGTATTCCTCGGTGCCCTTGCCGGGAATGCGCAGGCAGAAGTCGCCGGCCTTGAAGACGAGATTGGTGAGGCCGCCCAGCCGTTCCAGCGGCCCGCTGTAACCGGCCAGCATGGGAATGGCGTCCAGTGCGGCACGCGCCTCGTCTGTCACCATGCCTGCGCCCCCACGCTGTTATTTGTCGCAGCGACGGTTCCACAATTTTCGCGCTTTGGCTATCATCACTGCGAGATCAAAAATTGGCGGACTGGATAAAAGTGGCGGACAGCAAACATCAGGGCGCGCTCGGCGCGGCCTACGCGGCAAAGCGGCCCGAAGAGGTGGCCGCACTCTATGACCGCTGGTCGGAAACCTATGACGCCGACATGTCGGCCGCCGGCTATCGCCATCCGACGATCTGCCTTGCGTTGCTGGCCCGCCATCTGCCGCGCGGTTCAGCACCGCTGCTCGATGCCGGGGCCGGCACCGGGCTCATCGGCGAATGGCTTGATATTGCTGGTTATCCCCTGGTCGAGGCACTCGATATTTCACAAGGCATGCTGGATCAGGCGGCCCGCAAGGGCATCTATTCCGCGTTTCATTGTCTGGCGCTGGGCGGTCATCTGCCCTTTGCCGATGATGCCTATGCCGGGATAATCTCGGCCGGCGTCTTCACATCGGGTCATGTCGGCGTCGAAGGGCTGGACGAGCTAATCCGCATCTGCCGGCCGGGCGGCGTGATCGTGCTGACGGTCAAGAACACGCTGTGGGATGCCGGCTTTGCCACGCGTGTCGGCGAGATCGAGGCGCAAGGCCTCGTCACCCGCGTCGAGGAAACGCGTCCTTACGTCTCGATGCCCGGCGAGGCCGACACGGTACCAAGCCGCGGCCTCGCTTTGCGCGTTATTTGACCTACGCTTTGACCCTGGCGCCTGCCGGATCATACATCGGCTCGAGGTGGATATTGGCCGCTGTCCTCTCCATCGCAACCACCAGTTCATAGTCGCCGGAAGCGAGAAAATCATCGCTCACCCCGTCGGCGTTGCGCACATAGCCGTAGCCGATGTTCCTGCCCAGCGTGTAGCCGTAACCGCCGCTGCTGAGATAACCGACCGGTTCGCCATTGCGCAGGATGGTTTCGCGGCCGAGCAGCACGATCTCGGGGTCGTCGACCGTGAAGCCGGCAAAGCGTTTCTTCAGTGCCGCGCCGCTGGTCTTCTCCAGCGCGCGCCGTCCAACGAAATCGGTGTTCTTGCGCAGCTTGACCGCCCAACCGAGCCCGGCTTCCTGCGGCGTATCGTTGGGGGTGATGTCAGAGCCCCAGGCGCGATAGCCTTTTTCCAGCCTTAGCGATTCCAGCGCCCGATAGCCGACCGGTCGGATGTCATGCTTCTCGCCTGCCGCCATCAGTGCGTCGAAGACTTCGCCGGTGGCCGCGATCGGCACATGCAGTTCCCAGCCGAGTTCGCCGACATAGGTGACGCGTAGTGCCCGAACCGTGCGGCCGGCGATGGTAATCTCGCGCACATGGCCGAACGGGAAGCCGGCACTCGACACGTCGGCTCCGGTCGCCGCCGAGAGCACGTCGCGCGCCCGAGGACCCATCAGCGACAGCGTGCCGAAATCCTCGGTGACGTCGACAAGCCTGGCATCGAGCCCTTCGCCGATATGATCGCTGATCCATGAGGAATCATGCGTGCGGAAACCGGTGCCGGTGACGATATAGAATTTCTCCTCGGCCAGCCTCGCCACAGTGAGATCAGCTTCGATACCGCCGCGCGTGTTGAGAAGCTGCGTATAGGTCAGCCGGCCGACCGGCTTGCTGACGTCGTTGGTACAGATCCAGTCCAGCGCCTTCAGCGCATCAGGCCCGCTCAGCTCGTATTTGGCGAAAGACGATTGATCGAAAATGCCGACCTTTTCACGCACATGCCGGTGTTCGTCGCCGACCGCCGCGAACCAGTTCTGCCGGCCCATCGAATAGATGTCCTGCGGCTCGACGCCTTCGGGCGCGAACCAGTTCGGCCGCTCCCAGCCGAGCTTCGAGCCGAACACGGCGCGCTGCTGTTTCAGCCGCTCGTACAGCGGCGAGACGATGCGCGGCCTCCCGCTGGCGTACTCTTCATGCGGAAAGCCGATCGTATAGTGTTTGCTATAGGCCTCCAGCGTGCGGTCGCAGACCCACTGACGGTCGCGGTGCAGGTTGGAAAAGCGCCTGATGTCGACCACCCACAGGTCGAGCGGTGCTTCGCCATCGACCACCCACTGCGCCAGCACCCAGCCAGCGCCGCCGCCCGAGGCGATGCCGAAGGCGTTGAAGCCGGCGCCGACGAACATGTTGGCGCATTCGGGCGCTGTGCCGAGAATGAAATTGCCGTCCGGCGTAAAACTCTCCGGCCCGTTGATCATCTGCTTGACGCCGACGGTTTCCAGCGCCGGCACACGCGCGATCGCTTGGCTCATGTGCTGCTCGAAATGGTCGTAGTCGTCGTCGAACAGCCTGAATTCCCAATCATTGGGAACGTCGTCGCCGGGGAGACCAGTCGCCCAGGCCTGCGGGTTAGGCTCATAGCCGCCCATCACCAGCCCGCCGACTTCCTCCTTGAAATAGGTGCGTCGGTCAGGGTCGCGGATGGTCGGCGCGTCGGTCGCCAGACCGTCGATCTTCTCGGTGATGATGTACTGGTGCTTCACCGGCTGAAGCGGCACGTTGATGCCGGCCATGGCCCCCACTTGCCGCGCCCATTGGCCCGCACAGTTGACCACCTTGTCGCAGGCGATGTCGCCCTTGCTGGTCTTCACCGCCGTGATGCGGCCGTCCTTCATCTCGAAGCCGGTGACGCGAACATCCTCGAGCAGTTTGGCGCCATGCATGCGCGCGCCCTTGGCCAGCGACTGCGTGATGTCGGAGGGGCTCGCCTGGCCGTCGGTCGGCAGCCAGGAGGCGCCGACGAGATCGCCGGTCTCCAGCAGCGGCCACATCCTTTTCACCTCGTCCGGCGACAGCAATTGCATGTCCATGCCGAAGCTTTTTGCTGTCGTCGCCAGCCTTTTGTACTCGGTCCAGCGGTCGGCGTTGGTGGCGAGCCTGAGGCAACCGGTCATCTTCCAGCCGGTGGCGAGACCGGTCTCGGCCTCCAGTCCCTTGTAGAGGTCGACGGAGTATTTCAGCACGCGGGTGATAGACGCCGACGAGCGCAATTGCCCGACAAGGCCGGCGGCATGCCAGGTCGAACCCGAGGTCAGCTTGCCCTGCTCCAGCAGCACCACGTCAGCCTTGTGGTCGCGCGCCAGATGATAGGCCGTCGAACAGCCGATGATGCCGCCGCCGATGACGACGATGGCGGCCTGGCTCGGCAATGTCATGATTTCTGTATCCCGTATTTTGTCCGGTAGTTTTCCAGTGCCGCGTCGAGCCGGGCGAGGTTTTCCTCGGTGTAGGCGACGTAGTCGATGCCCGGCGCGTCGAGATAGAGCTCGGAGACCATGCTCCACATCGCCTCGCGCAGCAGCGAGGCGCATTGCATGGCCGCGTGCGAACGGCGGATCGCCTCGTCCGGTTCCTTCATGAAGTAGGCGGTCAGGAAGGCAAAGGATTCCTCGTCGCTCATGCCGGCGTTGGAGGCGGCGCCTGCGAGGTCGAACATCGCCGTGTTGAAGCCGGCATATTCGAAGTCGATCAGCCATAGTCTGTTGCCGTCGTCGAGAATATTGGCCGGCAACAGGTCATTATGGCCAAAGACGATCGGCAGCAGTTTCTGCGCGCGCTCCAGTTCGTCGGCCAGTGTCAAAAGGCGCGGCAAGTCGCTGCGCTTGCGGCTGCCGCCTTCTTCAAGCGTGCGCGCATAGTCGCGAATGACATGGAACACCCAGAACATGAAGCCGGCGCCCGAGACGTGATTGGGCATCTCCCGGTGGAAGGCGCGCATCAGGGCCGCGACCCGGCCGAGATTGGCGCGCACGTCTTCCGCCAGATAGGTTTTCGCACCGAGAAATTCCGTCACCAGGATGCCCGGTTCGGCATGGCGGACGGCTGGCGCGAAACCGGCGGCATGCGCCGCCCGCGCGGTCATAACCTCGCGCTCGCGAAAGACATGGTGGAACGGATAGTCCTTGCCGAAGCGCACGACATGTCGTCCGGCCGCGTCCTTGACCACATAATTCGCGTTGCTCAGGCCGCCGGGCAGCGGTGCGATCTCGATGCTACCGGTCCAGCAGGGCAGGGCGCGGATGCGATCTTCGGCGGTCACGGAACATCCCTGGTTTGCTGGGCTTCGACAAGGCGCCGTGAACAGCGCAACGATGGCGGGAGAAACGTAAATGATCTCGTCGGTGCGGGACGCCAGGATCGGTATCCCGCACCGCACCGACGAGCCCCTTGGCCAGGTTTTTGAGCCCGGCATCCGCCCCCGCGGATCTGAAAATTCCTTGAACAGGCACGTTCCAAACGGCCTGATCGCTGAATTGCGGCTCTGCCCCCAGTCGCAGATCTGAAGCCTGTTGATGTCTTCGATTTCACGCCAGGGCTGCCCGCTTGTCAATAAAAAGGTGTGACTTTTTTTGGGTATTTTGCCCGAAAGCGTAAGGTAGTTCCTTTAAAAGCACTTGAATTACCTTAAAATCGGTCAGGAGCATCAGTTCGGGAAACCAGATGGCCCAGTCCAAACGACACGGCGAGATCCTGCGGCTCCTGCAGGAAGAGGGCACCGTCACCATCGCCAGCCTGGCCGACCGGCTGGGCGTGTCGCTGGAGACGGTGCGCCGCGACGTCAAGCCCCTGACTGGTGATGGCTCTGTCCTCAAGATGCATGGCGCCATCGGCCTGCCGTCGATGATCGGCGAAGCGCCGTTCGAACGGCGCATGCGTGAGAACGCCGACGCCAAGCGCGTCATTGCCCGCATGGTCGCCGCCACCATACGCGACGGCGAATCGATCATGCTCGACACCGGCACGACGACCTCGTTCCTTGCGCGTGAACTGCTCGGCCACCGGCGCCTGACGGTCGTCACCAATTCCTCGGATATTGCCCGCACCCTGGCCACCATCAACGGCAACAAGGTCTATATGGCGGGCGGCGAACTGCGCAGCGATTCCGGCGCTGCTTTCGGCGCCTCGGCAATCGATTTTGTCAGTCGTTTTTCGGTCAGCCACGCCATCATTTCCACCGGCGGCGTCGACGCGGTGATGGGCGTCATGGATTTTGATCTGGATGAGGCCGAGTTCGCCCGCATGGTGCTGTCGCGCGGCCAGCGGTCCCTCGTCATCACCGATCACTCGAAATTCGGCCGTCTTGGTCTGGTCCAGGTCTGCGGCTTCGACAGCTTTTCCGAACTCGCCACCGACCGCTCGCCGCCGCACGACCTGGCTGCCGCCCTGGCCCAGGCCGGCGCGCGGCTCAGCATCGCCGGCGAGGAAGCCGGGTTCTAGCCGAACACCAGCGACTGGTGGGCGCAGACGCCCGCAAAAGTGCCACCCGATACCGCAAAGGCAATATTGTGCATCGAGCGTGCCGCGTCGCCGGCGGCGTAGACGCCGGGCACGGTCGTCTGCTGCCTGTCATCGACTGATATCACCGGGCCGAGGAGGCCTTCGGAGAAGCCGCAGCCGAGCTGTTCGGCCAGCGGGCTGGCCATGATGTTGCGCGGCGCGGTGAACATCGCCCTGACGCCGGCCTTTCTGCCGTCGTCGAGGTGGACGATCAATCCGCCGGAGCCGTCTTCCCTTAGCTCGGCAACGCTGGTGGGCTCAAACCGCACCTTTCGGCTCTCCAGCGCGCGCATCTGCTCTGTGTCGGGTTCGAACAGGCCATTGCCGAACAGTGTGACATCGCCCCAATCGGCGATCAGCTGTGCCTGATGCAGGGACATCGGGCCGGTTGCGAGCACGCCGAGCGGCCCGCCGGAAACCTCGTAGCCGTGGCAATAGGGGCAGTGCAGCACGCTCCTGCCCCAGAGCTCGGCAAGCCCGGCAACCTCCGGCAGGATATCGCGCACCCCGGTGGCCAGCACCAATCGTGCGGCACCGAATGTCTCGTCGCCATCGGTGGTGATTTCGAAATCGCTGCTGCCGGCGGCAACGGCCTTCTCCGCGCGCCCGTCGACAACCCTGGCCGTCGGGTAGGCCAGCAGCTGCCGCCTTGCGTCAGCCAGGATTGCGCCAGGCGCGCGCCCGTCCTGGCCGAGGAAGCCGTGCGAATGCTCGGCAAAGCGGTTGCGCGGCTGGCCGGCGTCGATCACCAGCACCTTGCGTCCTGCCCGCGCCACCTGGATGGCGGCGGACAGGCCGGCAAAGCTGCCGCCGATGACGGCAAGATCATACTGCATGGCTGGAGACTCCAATGAGATCAAAACGGCGGCGGAAATCGGCGGTCAGGTCGGCCAGCGTGATGCGGCTCAGCTTCTCCGCCAGCAGCCTTTCGGCGGCGATGCGAAAATCGTCGAGGACGGCGATCACCGCCTGCTCGACGAGGCAGCCGGGGCTTTCCGGCTCTGTGCTGAACGGCAGCAGCGTCTCGCCAAGGGCGACGCTGATCTCGGCCAGGGATATTTTCTCGGGCGCCCGCCCGAGCAGCCAGCCGCCACCGTGGCCGCGCGACGAGGTGACGATGCCGGCATCGCGCAAGCCTGCGATGGTGCGGCGGACCACAACCGGATTGGTGTGGATGAAGGTGGCAAGCTGCTCGGAGGTCAGCGCCTGTTCGGGCTTCTCGGCCATGTGGACGAGAATGTGCAAGGTCGAGGACAGTCGGCTGTTGCGTTTCATGTAACTTAGTTAGTTACGATTGGCGAAGCCGTCAAGTGTTCGCCGGTTGCCACTTCCCAGCATCGCGTCCGCCGTGTTTAGTCCGGCCATGGCTTTCACCATCCGCCAGTTGCAGTTCTTCATCGCCGTCGCCGAGCAAGGCACGGTTTCGGGCGCCGCGCAGAACCTGTCAATCTCGCAGTCGTCGGTCACCGAAGCGATCAAGGAGCTCGAAAGCGATCTCGGCGTCGAACTGTTCGAACGCCATCCGCGTGGCCTCAACATCACCCACAAGGGCCACCAGTTCCTGCGCCACGCGACGAAAATCCTCGCGGACGTTTCCGACGCGCGCCGCTCTTTCTCCGGCGAGCAGGCGGTGGCGGCCGGCCGGCTGCAGCTCGGCGTCACCTCGCTGGTCGCTGGTTATGTGCTGTCGGATCTGCTTGCCCGCTACCGCCGCGCCTATCCCGGCGTCGAGGTCTCTGCCATCGAGGACAATGGCGATTATCTCGAACACCTCCTGATTGGCGGCAAGCTCGACATTGCCGTCATGGTCACCTCCAATTTGCGCGACCGCACCGCGTTGCAGTCGGAAATCCTCGAAGTCTCGGCCTATCGGCTGTGGCTGCCGCTCGGTCATCCGCTCGTCGGCGCCGACATCATCAGCATTGGCGACATTGCCTCCGAAACGCTGATCATGCTGACCGTCGACGAGATAGAGGAGAATACCGGCAAGCTGCTGACGGCGATCGGCGCCAAGCCGCATGTCGCCTTCCGCACCCGTTCCGTGGAGGCCGTGCGCAGTCTGGTCGCCACCGGCGCCGGCGTGGCGCTGCTGCCCGACCTCGTCTACCGGCCCTGGTCGCTGGAAGGCGACCGCATCGAATCGCGCGATATTTCCGGCTCCTTGCCGGTGGTCCAGGTCGGCATGGTCTGGCGGCGCGGCTCCGGTCTGCCGCAGGCGGCGCGCGATTTCATCGGCCTTGCCCAGTCGCAGCGGACGGTCCGCCAGCGTCCCTGAGAGGTCGGCTGCCCACCTATCGGAAAAACCGATATCGCCCTTCTGATAAATGAATTTGCGAAACCGGAATTTTCAAAGCACTTTCGGCTCAGGGACCAAAGTCGCCACCAGAGCGGCATCAAGCCCAACGGACGAACTGACAGTTTTCAGTCCGCGCGTGACCCTAGGAAGACCGAACACGGCTTTCAGGGTCAGGCGCCTAAATGGGAGATCGACAATGAATTCATTCCTGAAGTCGTGCACTGCTCTGACGGTCGCGCTGACCTTTTCCGGTCAGGCCGTCGCCCAGGTAAAGGAGCTTGGCAAGGGCGAGGGCCAGGTCAACATCGTTGCCTGGCCGGGCTATATCGAGCGCGGCGAAACCGACAAGGGCTATGACTGGGTGACCTCCTTCGAGAAGGAGACCGGCTGCAAGGTCAACGTCAAGACCGCCAACACCTCCGACGAGATGGTCTCGCTGATGAATGAGGGCGGCTTCGACCTCGTCACCGCTTCAGGCGATGCCTCCCTGCGCCTCGTTGCTGGCAAGCGTGTCCAGCCGATCAACACCGATCTCATCCCGAGCTGGAAGACGGTCGACGAGCGCCTCAAGGATGCGCCGTGGTTCACCGTCGGCGGCGCCCACTACGGCGTTCCTTACCAGTGGGGCCCCAACGTCCTCATGTATAACACCGACGTGTTCAAGGAAGCTCCCAAGAGCTGGAACATCGTCTTCGAGGAAATGAAGCTGCCCGACGGCAAGTCCAACAAGGGCCGCGTCCAGGCCTATGACGGGCCGATCCACATTGCCGACGCCGCCAACTATCTGATGTTCCACAAGCCGGAACTCGGCATCAAGGATCCCTACGAACTGAACGAGGACCAGTACAAGGCCGCGCTGGAATTGCTGCGCGTCCAGCGCACGCTGGTCGGCCGCTACTGGCATGACGCCGCCATCCAGGTCGACGACTTCCAGAACGAAGGCGTCGTCGCTTCCGGCTCGTGGCCGTATCAGGTCAACACGTTGGTCGCCGCCAAGAAGCCGATAGCGTCCACCATTCCGGAGGAGGGCGCGACCGGTTGGGCCGACACCACGATGATGGAAGCCGATTCGGCCAACCCCAACTGCGCCTATATGTGGATGGAACATTCGCTGTCGCCGAAGGTGCAGGGCGATGTCTCGGCCTGGTTCGGCTCGCTGCCGGTCGTGCCCGCCGCCTGCAAGGGCAATGAGCTTTTGACCGACGAAGGCTGCAAGACCAACGGCTACGAGAATTTCGACAAGATCAAGTTCTGGAAGACGCCGGTGTCGAAATGCGCCACCCAGAACGATCAGTGCGTGCCCTACTACCGCTGGGTATCCGACTATATCGGCGTCATCGGCGGGCGGTGATTCTTCTTACCCTCCCCCTTGTGGGGAGGGTCGACGCATAGCGTCGGGGTGGCGTGCGCTCGGCGTTTTTCGAAGCACCCCCACCCGCGGCTTCGTCGCGACCTCCCCCGTCGCGGGGGGAGGTAGGACGTCGCGCGACATCAACGCATCAAACCGGCAACGGACTGACAGCCCATGACCTCCGCCGTCTCCTTCCAGAAAGCCTCGCGCCATTTCGGCAGCGTGCGCGCCGTTGATGCGGTCGATCTCGACATTGTGCCGGGCGAGTTCTTCGCCATGCTCGGGCCGTCCGGTTCCGGCAAGACCACCTGCCTGCGCCTCATAGCCGGCTTCGAGCAGCCGACATCGGGCTCGATTTCGATCTTCGGTGAACGCGCCGAGGGCGTTCCGCCCTATCGCCGCAACGTCAACACCGTGTTCCAGGACTATGCGCTGTTCCCGCATCTGAATGTGCTCGACAACGTTGCCTACGGGCTGATGGTCAAGGGCGTCGGCAAGGCTGAGCGGCACAAGGCGGCGGAAGAGGCGCTGTCACTGGTGCGGCTGCCCGGCTATGGCGCCCGCCGCCCCGGCCAGCTTTCCGGCGGCCAGCGCCAGCGCGTCGCGCTCGCCCGTGCGCCCCCGTGCGCTGGTCAACCAGCCAAAGGTGCTGCTGCTCGACGAGCCGCTCGGCGCGCTCGACCTCAAATTGCGTGAGAACATGCAGGAGGAGCTGAAGTCGCTGCAGAAGGCGCTCGGCATCACCTTCGTCTTCGTCACCCACGACCAGGGCGAAGCACTGTCGATGGCCGACCGCGTCGCCGTCTTCAACGATGGCAAGATCATGCAGGTCGGCACGCCGGAGGATATCTACCAGCGGCCGAAGACCCGCTTCGTCGCCGATTTCGTCGGCTCCTCCAACGTGCTGCCGCCGGATTTCGTCCAGCGCTATTCCGGCCAGCATCGCTGGGGGAGTCTCCGCCCTGAATCCATTCGCGTCGGCCGCGCGGCCAGCGGGGTCACAAGTGGCGAGGGCGTGTCCGCCCGCCTTGTCTCGACCAATTATCTCGGCGCCACGACGAAACTGTCGCTCGATGCCGACGGGCTGCGGCTGCACGCCATCGTGCCCGCCGGCACGGCCTTGCCTGGGGAAGGCGAGGCGGTGGTGCTCACCTTCAACCGCGAGCACCTGCATCTGATGGACGAGCCGGCATGAGCCTCGACGCCACCATGATGCGTGCAACAGCGCCCGCCATCCTGCCCGGCAGCGGCGGCTTGCGCGGCGCGCTATCGGACCTTTTCTGGCGCAAGCCGAAGGTCCTGCTGCTGCTCATGCTGCTGCCTCCGGTTCTGTGGCTGGGTATCGTCTATATCGGCTCGTTGTTTGCGCTCCTGGCGCAGAGCTTTTTCTCCATCGACGAGTTTTCCGGCCTCATCAACCGTGAGTTCACGCTGAAGACTTATGGCGACCTGTTCCAAGCCGCCAATCTCGACATCATCCTGCGCACGGTGACGATGGCGGCCCTGGTCACGCTGGCCTCGGCCGTCATCGCTTTCCCCATCGCCTATTACGCGGCGCGCTATGCGCGCGGTCGCTGGAAGGCGCTGTTCTATCTCGGCATCATGCTGCCGCTGTGGTCGAGCTATCTGGTCAAGATCTACGCCTGGAAGCTGATCCTGGCAAAGGAGGGCATCCTCACCTGGCTGCTCGCCAAGCTGCATTTGTTGTGGGTGCTCGACGCATGGCTGTCGCTGCCGATTGTCGGCGGCAATTCGCTGTCGGTATCGTTCACCGGCACCTTCATCGTCTTCGTCTATGTCTGGCTGCCGTTCATGATCCTGCCGGTACAGGCGGCGCTCGAGCGCGTGCCCGGCAATCTTGTCGAGGCCTCGTCCGATTTGGGGGCTTCGCCGGGACAGACCTTCCGCAACGTGCTGTTCCCGCTGGCCCTGCCGGGCATTGTCGCCGGTTCGATCTTCACCTTCTCGCTGACGCTCGGCGACTACATCATCCCGCAGATCATCGGCACCTCGCGCCTGTTCATCGGCCAGGCCGTCTATTCGCAGCAAGGCACCGCCGGCAACATCCCGCTCGCCGCCGCCTTCACCGTGGTGCCGATCGTCATCATGGGCTTCTACCTCTGGGGCGCCAAGCGCATGGGGGCCTTCGATGCGCTCTGATGGTTCCCAGTCGGCTCCGCTCGGCCTGAAGATAGCCGCCGCCTGCGGCCTGCTGTTCCTGCATCTGCCGATCCTGCTGATCTTCGTCTACGCCTTCACCACCGAGGAGAAGAGCTTCGTCTGGCCGCCGCCAGGGCTGACGACGCAATGGTTCGCCGTGACCTGGAACCGGCCGGATGTCTGGCAGGCGCTGTCGCTATCGGTCAGGGTTGCCTCGATCTCGACTGCGATTGCTTTGGTCCTCGGAACGCTCTGTTCGGCGGCGGTGTCGCGGACAAAATTCTTCGGCCGCGAAACCATCTCGCTGCTGGTCATCCTGCCGATCGCCCTGCCCGGCATCATCACCGGCATCGCGCTGCGCTCGGCCTTTTCGCTCGCCGATATCCCGTTCTCGTTCTGGACGATCGTGCTCGGCCACGCCACCTTCTGCGTCGTCGTCGTCTACAACAATGCCGTCGCCCGCTTTCGCCGCACCTCCGGATCGATGATCGAGGCGTCGATGGATCTCGGCGCCGACGGTTTCCAGACCTTCCGCCATGTCGTGCTGCCCAACATCGCCACGGCTTTGCTTGCCGGCGGCATGCTGGCCTTCGCGCTGTCCTTCGACGAGGTCATCGTCACCACCTTCACTGCCGGACAGCAGCAGACGCTGCCGATCTGGATGCTGGAAGAACTGATCCGTCCGCGCCAGCGCCCGGTCACCAATGTCGTCGCCATGGTCGTGGTGCTGGTGACGCTGCTGCCGATCCTTGCCGCCTATTACCTCACCCGTGACGGCGACCAGATCGCCGGAAGTGGGAAATGAAAAACAGCGAATAGGGAGTAGCGAATAGCGAATAGGGAAGATCGACGGTCAAACCTACTCGCTATTCGCTACTCGCTACTCGCTCCTGTTCAAGGAGAAACCTTATGGACACCCAGATGCTGATCGGCTCGAAATTCGAGAAGGGCACCGAGACCGAGGAACCGATCCTCAATCCAAAGACCGGGGCGACCATCCTCAGCCTGCCCGAGGCCAGCCAGGCGCAGATCGAGGCGGCGGTCACCGCCGCCGAACAGGCGTTCGTCTTGTGGTCGCGCACCACGCCGGCGCAGCGCTCCGGCTATTTGCTGAAGATCGCCGACCGCATCGAAACAGACGCGAAGGAGTTCGCCACGCTCGAGGCGCTCAATTGCGGCAAGCCGATCAACGCTGTGCTCAATGACGAAATCCCGGCGATCGTCGATTGCTACCGCTTCTTCGCCGGCGCCGTTCGCTCGATGCCCGGCGTCGTCGCCGGCGAATATCTGCCCGGCCACACTTCCATGGTCCGGCGCGATCCGATCGGCATCGTCGCCTCCATCGCGCCGTGGAACTACCCGCTGATGATGATGGCCTGGAAGCTGGCGCCGGCGATCGCCGGCGGCAATACCGTCGTCTTCAAACCATCCGAGCAGACACCGCTGACGGCGCTGAAGCTGGCGAAGATCCTCGCCGATATTCTGCCGGTGGGCGTGGTCAACGTCGTGCTCGGCCGCGGCGACAGCGTCGGCAACACGCTGATCAATCATCCCAAGGTCAACATGATCTCGATCACCGGCGACGTCGCCACCGGCAAGAAAGTGCTGCAGGCGGCCGCCAAGTCGGTCAAGCGCACGCATCTCGAGCTCGGCGGCAAGGCGCCGGTCATCGTCTTCGATGACGCCGACCTCGGTGCCGTGGTCAACGGCCTGCGCGCCTTCGGCTATTACAATGCCGGCCAGGACTGCACCGCCGCCTGCCGCATCTACGCCGGCAAGAAGATCTACGACAAGCTCGTCGCCGATCTGTCCTCGGCCGTCTCGACCATCAAGTACAACCGTCCCGACGACACTGAAAACGAGATTGGCCCGCTCATCTCCCGCCGCCAGCGCGACCGCGTGTCGAGCTTCGTCGAGCGGGCCTCGGAACTGAAGCACATCGAGATCACCACCGGCGGCAGGCCGGGCGAGGGTTCCGGTTTCTATTACCAGCCGACCGTGGTTGCCGGCGCGCTGCAGGAAGACGAGATCGTGCGCCGCGAAGTCTTCGGCCCGGTCGTCTCGGTTACCCGTTTTTCGGAGGTCAACGAGGCGGTGAACTGGGCCAATGACAGCGACTACGGCCTGGCGTCATCGGTGTGGACCAAGGATGTCTCGCGCGCCATGGCGACGGCCGCCCGCCTGCAATATGGCTGCACCTGGATCAACACGCATTTCATGCTGACCAACGAGATGCCGCATGGCGGGCTGAAACAGTCCGGCTACGGCAAGGACATGTCGCTCTACGCGCTGGAAGACTACACCGCCGTGCGCCATGTGATGGTGGCTCACAGCTAGCGCCTTCCCTTCTCCCCGTTTTACGGGGAGAAAGTGGCCCGAAGGGCCGGATGAGGAGCAGCGCGTCGCTGGCAAAGCGGGCTCCGCCCCTCATCTGCCTGCCGGCATCTTCTCCCCGTGAAACGAGGAGAAGAATCACTACTCCACAATGCGATAAATATTCCACAGGCTGGTGCCCGACACGACATAGGGTTCCATCTCCTTGCCCCATTTGGCATGCGCGTCGATCTTGCCGATCTTGGCGAAGAACGCTTCCAACTGGGCCAGGCTTTCGACCTGGTGATGGGACTCGACCGTGGCCTCCCGCGCCCCGATCGAACCGGTCATGATCTGGAATTCCAACTCGTCGATGCCGACCTGCGAGCCGATCTCGCGTTCCCATTTCTTCAACAGGTCGAGCACGGTCTGCTTGTGTCCGAACTTGGCGTCGATCTGCCATCTGGCGCTGAACATCGTCTTCTCCTCCAGGTTTGCGGCCCAGGCCGCGGTTGATCCACCGGCTGTTGGTCTACTCGTCCCAGGCCTGCACGACGGTCTGCCTTGCGATCCGCCCGTCCTTCAGCTCCAGCATCGCCGCGCAGAACACCTTGGTGCCGTCCGGATAGGCGCAGGCCTGGGTGAAGGCGAGACTGTCGCCGTCGGCGATGGTGGTGTCGACCTTGTGGGTCATCGCCCGGCTGCAGATGTCGTCCCAGAATGTGGTGATCGCCGCGCGTCCGCGGATCTCGCGCGGCTTGCTCGGCGGGTTGTTGCGGTCGATCACCCGCACCAGCGCGTCGTCGGCATAGAAGCTCGACAGCATCTTGCCGTCACGGGTTTCGATGGCCTTCTTGATCGATGCGCCATCCACTGTTTGGGTCTTGGTCAGCATGTCATCCTCCATTGGCCCGTCTTGCGACCGGGCGGTTGATGGTCGAAGGGCTGCCCGGCGCTCGTCGCCGGGCAGTGGTTGTTACTGCGACTTCGCCTTGACGGCCGCGAACACGTCGTCGGCCTGCTTCTTGAAGGTCGTCAGATCGACCTGACTGCCGTTGAGCATCGTCGGCCAGTGGCGCACGATCGCGGACATCGCCACCGCCTCCTTGATCTCCTCATCGCTGGCGCCCTGCCGCTATCGCAAGCGATTTGAGTGTTTGGTTCGACGTCAGCATTTCCTCCTCCGTTCGCAGCACCTTTCCCGACGACATCCGCCTGGCCTGCATGGAGAGAATTGATAGCGCTGACCCGCCCATGGCCGCTTCGCCCGAAAGCGCCATGGCTCTCATGGCCCGTGCGGGCCAGGGTGCCTGGCCGAAAACGCCGCCGCCGCCGCCCGCGACGGCAGGTCCAGCTTGAGCAGTATGTTGGCGACATGGCGCTTGACCGTGTGTTCGCTCAGCCTCAATTCGGCGGCGATCGCGGCATTGCTCTTGCCGTCGGCGACGAGGCTCACCACCTCGCTTTCGCGCGCCGTCAATGCGGCCGGCTCGGCAACCCTGGGTTTGGGCCGGCAGGCGGGTTCCAGATGCTGTTCGGACGTCGCATGGACCAGCGCCAGCGGCTCCTCCAACTCGTCGACGCTGATGCGCCCGGCGTCGGTGAAATGCAGGCCCGACCCAGCCGCCAGATCGGCGATCAGACGCGACGCGATAATGTCGCCGGGGCCGGCATGGGCGGCCAACTGCATCGCCACCCGCGCGGTCATCCCAACGGGCGGACCGCGCATTTCGATCTCGCCGACATGCGCCCCTTGCGCGCTTGCCACGCCGATTCCTGCGCCGCCTCGCGCAGGGCTGCCGCGCAGCGTATGGCGCGTGCCGGGCCGTCGAAGCGCGAAATCATCAACTCGCCATGCAGGCCCACAGAGCGCCCACCATGGCGTCCGACCAGCAGCCGCCAGGTTTCCTGGAAGCGTTGGCTGCGTTCGCTCCACATGCGGTCGCCGAGCCGCGCCGTATCGTAGATGCGTGTCACCAGAAGTGCCGCCAGCACGCGGTCCACTTCGCCTACGGCGCGCTCGCCGGTCAGGAATTCCTCGATCAGATCGGCCACCCCGTCGACATCGCCGGTCCAGATCGGATGGTTGCGTCCGGCAATCTCGACCAGCCGGGCGCCGGGAATCTTCTGTGCAAGGAAGCGGCTGGCATCGGGGTCGACCCGCGCATCGTTGCGGCGATGAATCACAAGCGTCGGCGCGCTGATCACGTTCAGGATGTGGCGGATGTCGACGTCGGCGTTCATGCGCGCCAGCGCCGCCGCCGCCGTCGGGCTCGCCGACAATCGTTCGAAACGTGCCCACCACTGGGCGAAATGCGCGTCGTCGACCCGGCTCGGCGCGAAATGGGGCAGAGTGGCGCCGGTGCCCCAGGCTGTCTCCGCCATCTCGATGAAAGCGTCGAGGCGTTCGGGCGACATCACCCATTTGTGGAAATGCGCATAGCCGCCATAGAGCGCCAGCGCCCGCGTCCGCTCCGGATAGGTGGCGGCGAACAGCATCGCCATCGGCGCGCCTTCGGAGGAGCCGAGCAGGGCTGCACGGCCGCTGCCGGCGGCGTCCATAACCGCGCGCACATCGTCCATCCGCGTTTCGAGACTGGGCAGGTTATGCGCGTCGACGCGGTCGGACAGACCCGTGCCGCGCTTGTCGAACAGGATCAGCCGCGAGAATGCCGAAAGCCGCTTCAAGAGCCTGGTATAGCCCTCGTCTTCCCAGTGCAGGTCGAGGTTGGAAATGAAGCCCGGCACGAAGACCAGATCGAGCGATCCCTGCCCGACCACCTGATAGGCGATCCTCATATCGCCGCTACGGGCGTATCGCGTCTCGATCGGCCTCACGAGATTTCCACCCCGGCCTGACGATTTCTGGTCGTCAAACCATAGCAGAACAGCGCGGATGCGGCAGCTTAAACTTTAGCGATGACGAATGTAAGCCGGCGCGGCTTGGCGATTATTCCTGCGAGGCGGCGACGTCGGCAGGGGAGGGCTCGAGTCCGAGTTTGAGGTCGGCCGCAGCCGGCGTGATCGGCCGCCTGATCCTGGCGGAGGCGGCCACCACCAACTCGTTGAAGTTCCCGGTGCCGTCGTCCAGCATTTCGAAGAACTGCCGCCGCATCCTCGGCTCCCAGAACTTGTTGATGTGCTCGGCGACGCCGGCAATGCCTTCCTCGCGCGGCTTGGAATGGAAGAAATCGGCGATCTGGTTTGCCATGCGCACCAGCTTCTCGGCGGTGCTCATAATGTGTTCTTCGTCATGCGACATGCTTGGCAACTCCGCAAACCACCCGGTCGGGGTGGGTGAAAATATCAAAATCGTCGCCGCGAACCAGCGCCACCAGCGTCATGCCAGCCTCTTGCGCCGTGCGGATGGCAAGGGCGGTCGGCGCCGAGACGGCGATGATGAAGGCCGAGCCGATGGAAGCCGTCTTCTGCACCATTTCGACCGACACCCTGGATGTCACCACGACGGCACCGGATGCGCCATCGATGCCGGCCTTGGCCAGCGCACCGGCCAGCTTGTCGAGCGCATTGTGACGGCCGACATCTTCGCGCGCCATGACGATGCCCTTGCCAGGCATATAGAAACCGGCGGCGTGTACCGCTCCGGTCTCGGTGTGCAGCGGCTGCACTTTGGACAAAAGCTTGACCGAACGGGCGATGTCGTCGGCATCAAGCGTAAGGCTTGAGGCACCAACCGCATCGACCGAGCGCATTGCTTCCTCGATCGATTCGATGCCGCAAAGCCCGCAGCCGACCGGGCCGGCGAGCCTTCGCCGCCGCGCTTCGAAACGTGTGTTGGCTCGGTCCTTCAGCCGGATCTGAATGTCGATGCCGGCGCCATGGTCCTCGACCTCGATCGCTTCGATCTCTTCCGGCGCAGCCACAATGCCTTCGGTCAGCGAGAAGCCAAGCGCGAAATCCTCGAAATCGGCCGGGCTTGCCATCATCACCGCATGCGTGGTGCCGGCAAAGGAGAACGCCACCGGCGTCTCTTCCGGCACCATCCGGTTGGCAGCCGTCGTCCCAACCGCGCGGTGCGCCAGCCGCGATACCTGCGTCGTGGCTTTGCGGCGCGCGCTCAAGACTACTCCGCCGCCTGCAAAGACGCGATGCGCCGGCTCTGCTTGGCTTGCTCGTCATAGTCGCGCTGCCATTCCGACGGTCCGTTGGAGGCGCCGACCTGCACCGCCGTCACCTTGTATTCCGGACAATTGGTCGCCCAGTCGGAGAAGTCGGTGGTGATGACGTTGGCCTGCGTGTCCGGATGATGGAACGTCGTGTAGACCACGCCGGGCGACACCCGGTCGGTGATCAGCGCGCGCAGCGTCGTCTCGCCCGATCGGCTGGTCAGCCGGACCCAGTCGCCGTCGCGCAAACCGCGGTTCTCGGCATCGTGCGGATGGATCTCCAGCCGGTCCTCCGAGTGCCACATGCTGTTGTCGGTGCGCCTGGTCTGCGCGCCGACATTGTACTGCGACAGGATGCGGCCGGTGGTGAGCAGCAGCGGAAAGCGCGGCCCCGTCCTTTCGTCCGTCGCCACATATTCGGTGCGGATGAACTTGCCCTTGCCGCGCACGAACGCATCGATGTGCATGATCGGGGTACCGAGCGGCGCCTTCTCGTTGCAGGGCCATTGCACGGATCCGACACGGTCGAGCAACTCGAAGGAGACGCCGGCGAAGCTCGGCGTGGTCATCGCGATCTCGTCCATGATCTCGGAGGGGTGCTGATAATTCCAGTCCAGCCCGATCGCGCGGGCAAGCTCCTGCGTCGCCTCCCAATCGGCGTAGCGCGCCTTCGGCTCAAGAACCTTGCGCACCATGTTGATGCGGCGCTCGGCGTTGGTGAAGGTGCCGTCCTTCTCCAGGAAAGTCGAGCCCGGCAGGAAGACATGCGCGTAGTTCGCCGTCTCGTTGAGGAAGAGGTCATGCACGACGACGCATTCCATCGCGGCAAGGCCGGCGGCGACATGCTTGGTGTCGGGATCGGACTGCAGAATGTCCTCGCCCTGGATGTAGATGCCCTTGAAGCTGCCGTCGACGGCGGCGTCGAGCATGTTGGGGATGCGCAGGCCGGGTTCGTCGTCCAGCTTCACGCCCCACAAGGTCTCATAGATATCGCGCACGGCTTCGCCGGAGATGTGGCGATAGCCCGGCAGTTCGTGCGGGAAGGAGCCCATGTCGCAGGAGCCCTGCACGTTGTTCTGGCCGCGCAGTGGGTTCACGCCGACGCCGGGCCGGCCGATATTGCCGGTGGCCATGGCGAGATTGGCGATTGCCATCACAGTGGTCGAGCCCTGGCTGTGTTCCGTCACGCCGAGGCCGTAATAGATCGCGCCGTTGCCGCCGGTGGCGTAGAGCCGCGCAGCGCCCCGGATCAGCTCTGGATCGACGCCGGACAATTTGCCGACGGTTTCGGGGCTGTTTTCCGGCAAGGCTACGAACGATGCCCAATCCTGGAACTCCGTCCAGTCGCAGCGTTCGCGGATGAAGGCTTCGTCGAACAGGCCCTCGGTGACGATCACATGCGCCAGCGCCGTCAGCACGGCCACATTGGTGCCGGGCTTCAGCGGCAGGTGATAATCCGCTTCGATATGGGCCGACTTGACCATCTCGGTGCGGCGCGGATCGAGCACGATCAGCTTGGCGCCCTGGCGCAGCCGCTTCTTCAGCCGCGAGGCGAACACCGGGTGAGCGGAAGCCGGATTGGCGCCGATGATGACGGCGACGTCGGTGAAGTCGACGGAATCGAAATCCTGCGTGCCGGCCGAGGTGCCATAGGTCTGGCCGAGCCCGTAGCCCGTCGGCGAATGGCAGACGCGTGCGCAGGTGTCGACATTGTTGTTGCGGAAACCCTGCCGCACCATCTTCTGGACGAGATAGGTTTCCTCGTTGGTGCAGCGCGACGAGGTGATGCCACCGATCGCGGTGCGTCCGTACTGGTACTGGATGCGGCGGAATTCTTTCGCTGTATGGGAGATCGCCTCTTCCCAGCTCACTTCGCGCCACGGGTCGGTGACCTTTTCGCGGATCATCGGCGACAGGATGCGGTCCTTGTGGGTGGCGTAGCCATAGGCGAAACGGCCCTTGACGCAGGAATGGCCGTGGTTCGCCTTCCCCTCCTTATAGGGCATCATGCGAACGACTTCGTCACCCTTCACCTCGGCCTTGAACGAGCAGCCGACGCCGCAATAGGCGCAGGTGGTAACAGCCGAGCGCTCCGGCAGGCCCTTGGCAAGCACCGTCTTCTCGCGCAGCGCATCGGTCGGACAGGCCTGCACGCAGGCGCCGCAGGACACGCATTCCGAATCGATGAACGCCTCGTGCATCCCCGCCGAAACCCGGGATTCGAAGCCTCGTCCCTCGATGGTCAGCGCGAAGGTGCCCTGCACCTCTTCGCAGGCCCGCACGCAGCGCGAGCAGACGATGCATTGCGAGGCATCATAGGTGAAATAGGGGTTGGATTCATCGCGGGCGATGTAGTCGACCGCCAGCGAGCCATGGCCGGGCGCCACGCCACCTTCCGGCTTGACGTGGTTGCGGCCTTCGATGCCGTAGCGGTTCTCGGTCAGGCCGATCGACTTCGCCACCGCATCGAACTCACTCGCGCCGGTTCCGGCCTGTTCGTTCCAGCCGGTCGGATGATCGGAGACGTAGAGCTCCATGACGCCGCGGCGAATGGCATCGAGCCGCTCGGTCTGCGTGCGCACGATCATGCCTTCGCCGACGGGCGTCGTGCACGATGCCGGCGTGCCGCCGCGTCCTTCGATCTCGACAAGGCAGACACGGCACGAACCGAAGGAGTCCAGCATGTCGGTGGCGCAAAGCTTCGGGATCTCGACCCCGCCTTCCATCGCGGCACGCATGATCGAGGTGCCTGCCGGCACGGTGATGCTGCGACCGTCGACGTTCAGCGTGACCTGCTTCTGCGCCTTCGATTGCGGGGTTCCGTAGTCGATCTCTTCGACGAGGGAGGGGAAGTCGGCCTTGATGTTCATCTGCCAGTTCCTATTCGGCAGCCACGCGCACGGGCGCTGGCTTGAAGTCGTCGGGGAAATGGGTAATCGAGCTCATCACGGGATAGGGCGTGAAGCCGCCCAGCGCGCAGAGCGAACCGAACTTCATCGTGTTGCAGAGGTCGGTGACCAGAGCGAGGTTCTTCTCCGGCTCGATGCCCGCGACTATTCTGTCGATGGTCTCGACCCCGCGCGTCGAGCCGATGCGGCAGGGCGTGCACTTGCCGCAGCTTTCGATGGCGCAGAACTCCATGGCAAAGCGCGCCTGTTTCAGCATATCGGCGGTGTCGTCGAACACCACGATGCCGGCATGGCCGATCAGCCCGTCCTTTGCCGCGAAGGCTTCATAATCGAACGGCGTGTCGAACAGCGCGCGCGGGAAGTAGGCGCCGAGCGGCCCGCCGACCTGCACCGCCTTGACCGGTCGCCCCGTGGCCGTACCGCCGCCGATATCGTCGATGATTTCGCCTAGCGTCATACCGAAAGCGGCTTCGAACAGGCCGGCATATTTGACGTTGCCGGCGATCTGGATCGGGATCGTGCCGCGCGAACGGCCCATGCCGAAATCCTTGTAGAAGGCCGCACCCTTGTCCATGATGATGGGCACAGAGGCTAGGCTGATGACGTTGTTGATCACCGTCGGCTTGCCGAACAGCCCCTTATGCGCCGGCAGCGGCGGCTTTGCGCGCACCATGCCGCGCTTGCCCTCAAGCGAATCGAGCAGCGCCGTCTCCTCCCCGCAGACATAAGCGCCGGCGCCGACCCGGATCTCCATGTCGAAAGCGTAGGGCGAACCCAGCACGCTGGCGCCAAGAACGCCGGCCTTGCGGGCGACCTCGACGGCCTTGTTCATCACCGCCACCGCATGCGGATATTCCGAGCGGACATAGACAAAGCCCTTGGTCGCGCCCGTGGCTATACCGGCGATCGTCATGCCTTCGATCAGCACGAACGGATCGCCCTCCATGATCATGCGGTCGGCGAAGGTGCCTGAATCGCCTTCGTCGGCGTTGCAGACGATGTATTTGCGGTCGCCTGCGGTATCGAGCACCGTTTTCCACTTGATGCCGGTCGGGAAGCCGGCGCCGCCGCGCCCGCGCAGGCCCGATTCGGTAACCTGGGCGACGATGTCGGCAGGCGTCAGTGCCAGCGCGTTCGTCAGTCCGTTCAACCCGCCATGCTTCTTGTAGGATTCGAGGGACAGCGGATCCGTGACGCCGCAGCGCGCGAAGGTCAGCCGCGTCTGCTTGGCCAGGAAGGGGATCTTGTCCGGCGTGCCCAGCCAGCGCTTGTGGTGGCCGCCGGTGAGGAAGCCGCCGTCGAACAGGCTTTTGACGTCGGACGGCTTGACCGGCCCATAGGCGACGCGGCCGTTCGCTGTCGCAACTTCGACCATTGGTTCGAGGAAATAGGCGCCGCGCGACCCGTTGCGCACGATCTTGGCTTCGATGCCGCGCTCGGCGAGTTCGCCGGCGATCGCCTTGGCGACCTTTTCGGCGCCAAGCGCCAGCGCACCGGAATCGCCGGGAATGTAGATACGCGGGATCATGAGCGCACCTCTGCAACGATCTCGTCGAGCTTCTCGTCATTGAGCCGCCCGATCACCTCGCCATCCAGCATTGCGGCGGGCGAACAGGCGCACAGGCCGAGACAATAGACCGGCTCCAGCGTCACCGAACCGTCGCGGGTCGTCTCATGGAAGCCGATGCCCAGCAATTGCTTCAGCTTGGCGGCGATGGCGTCCGAACCCATCGACTGGCAGGATTCCGCCTGGCAGAGCTTCAGCACATGCCGGCCTGCCGGGTGGCTGCGGTAATCATGATAGAAGCTGACGACGCCGTGCACCTCGGCCCTGGAAATGTTCAGCGCCTCGGCGATGACCGGCAGCGCATCCTTGGGCACATGGCCGAACTCTTCCTGGATGCCGTGGAGGATCGGCAGCAACGGGCCTTCGAGGCCCTTCATCTCCTGGATGATCGCGGCCGTGCGCGACGTGATCTCGGTACTTGCAGGCTGCATTGTCATGCAGCGCCCTCCCTATCGTAGCGACCCATACATATCGGCCAGAAGCATCAAGCTGTTTTGGAACAACGACATGCGCGTGCCGCTTTATCGCTAAGTGCTTAAGAAACCAGAGAAAACCTCTGAAATCAATAAAGCGGTTTCGTTGCACGATAGAAATTTTCTATCGCTCCGTTCGGCTAACTCTGTCTAGCGGAACGGTTGGCGTGGAAATCGTCCGCCAGCGCCATTGCCTCGTCCAGCAGCGCCGAGACCAAAGGTGTGTGCGGTTCGCGCGGTGTCGCCACCAGGCCGACCGTGTGGCTGGCGTCTGGCTCGACGATCGGAATGGCCCGGATCGGCTCGGAAAAACCGAATGTTTCCGCAAGGTTGAGTGGCATGATCGACGACCATTTGCCGGTGCGGATGTGCGAAAACAGCACGATCATCGAATTGGATTCCAGCGTCGGCCGCACCTGCACGCCGGCTTCGGCCAGATGCTGATCGATGATGCGGCGGTTCTGCATGTCTGGCGTCAACAGGCATAGCGGCAGGCTTGAGAGCTCCGCCCATGTCACTTTGTCGCGGTCGGAATAGGGATTTCCCATCGCGGTGATCAATTGATAGCGCTCGTCATAGAGCGGCACGCTGGTCACCCGCCCCAGCGGCTCGTTGTCGAGATAGGTGATGCCGGCATCGATGTCGAAATTGCCGAGCAGCGACAGCACCTCGATCGAGGTCCGCGACAGCACCGAAAAGGTGACGCCTGGATGCTTTTCGCGAAACGGCGTCGTCAGCCGCGGCAGCATGGCGAGCGCCGTCGGAATGGCGGCGATGCGGATACGGCCCGAAAGTCCGTGGCGCGCCGCGCGCATTTCCTCGCGCATGGTCCTGGTGTCGCCGACGATGCGGCGTGCCCACACCAGCACCTGTTTTCCCTCCGGCGTCAGCCCCTGGAAGCGTGAGCCGCGCAGAACCAGCATGACGCCAAGCTGGCCCTCCAACTGCTTGATGCCGGCCGAGAGCGTCGGCTGGGTGACGCCGCATACCTCCGCCGCTCGGCCGAAATGCTCCTCCCTGGCGAGCGCGATGAAGAATTCCAGCTTGTCGATCATGCGATCTTTCCGGTGGTTCGCTGCAAGGTCGGGGAAATCGCGCCTTACCGCAAGCGCGATGCACAATTGCCCTGCATCCACACCTTTAAGCCGGCTACCTGTTTCCCGCGGCGCGATGCGGCGCTATGTGGATGAAACTGGGAGATCGACCATGCTGGGCTGGTTCCGCAAGCTTCTGCCGCGCGAAGATCGCTTCTTCGACCTGTTCGAACGACATTCGCGCACCGTGGTCGGCGGCGCCGAGGCGCTGGAGCAGCTTCTCCAGGGCAGGGATATCGACCTCTGGTGCCAGAAAATCGTCGATCTCGAAGATGAGGCCGACCACATCACCGCGGAAGTCCTGCTGGCGGTGCGGCGCTCCTTCATCACGCCTTTCGATCGCGGCGACATCAAGGACCTGATCCAGTCGATGGATGATGCCATCGACATGATGCACAAGACGGTCAAGACGGTGAAGCTGTTCGAGCGCAAGGAATTCGATCCGCTGATGCAGGAAATGGGTGGCGTCATCGTCGCCGCCGCCAAGCTGGTGGCCGAGGCGATCCCGCTGCTCAACAAGGTCGCGACGCACACGGTGCGCCTCAACGCCATCGCCGAAGAGGTGATGCGCGTCGAAAGCCGGGCCGACGACCTGCACGAGCAAGGGCTGAAGGATCTCTTCAGGAAGCACGGCAGCAGCGATCCGATGGCGTACATGATCGGCAGCGAGATTTATGGCCAACTGGAAAAAGTGGTCGACCGCTTCGAGGACGTCGCCAACGAGATCAGCGGCATCGTCATTGAGAATGTCTAGGTGATGGAAGCCACCATTGCCTTTCCCGTGCTGGTCGGCCTCGTCGGCGTCGCACTGTTCTTCGACTTTCTCAACGGCTTGCACGATGCCGCCAATTCCATCGCCACCATCGTTTCCACCAGGGTGCTGCGGCCGCAATATGCGGTGCTGTGGGCGGCATTCTTCAATTTCATCGCCTTCATGTTCTTTGGCCTCCACGTTGCCGAGACCATAGGCAAAGGTATCATCGACGTCAGCATCGTCACCCCGGCGGTGATCTTTGCAGCCCTCGTCGGCGCCATCGTCTGGAACATCGTCACCTGGATCGCCGGCATCCCTTCGAGTAGCTCACATGCGCTGATCGGCGGCCTGGTCGGCGCCGGTGTGGCCAAGGCAGGCGTGGGCGCCATCGTCTGGACCGGGCTTGGCAAGACGGTTGCGGCAATCGTCTTGTCGCCGGCGACCGGCTTTATCCTGGCGCTCGTCCTGATTCTTGTCGTCTCGTGGCTCTTCGTGCGCCAGACGCCGTTTGCGGTCGACAGCACGTTCCGGGTCATGCAGTTTTTTTCCGCCTCGCTCTATTCCCTCGGGCACGGCGGCAACGACGCCCAGAAGACCATGGGCATCATTGCCGTGCTGCTCTATTCACAAGGCATGCTCGGCGCGACTTTCCATGTACCGCTCTGGGTTGTCCTCACCTGTCAGGCGGCGCTGGCGCTAGGCACCCTGTTCGGTGGCTGGCGCATCGTCCACACCATGGGCTCGAAGATCACCCGGCTGAACCCGATGCAGGGTTTTTGCGCCGAGACCGGCGGGGCGATCACGCTGTTTGCGGCGACCTGGCTCGGCATTCCCGTATCGACCACGCACACCATCACTGGCGCCATCATCGGCGTCGGCGCCGCCCGCCGCGTCTCGGCCGTGCGCTGGGGCATTGCCGGCAATATCGTCATTGCCTGGATCGTCACCTTGCCGGCCACCGCTTTGATTTCAGCGCTCACCTACCTCGCGGTTGGCCTGGCGAGGTGACGTAAAGAAATCTACCTGTCCACAAGGTTCAGGATGTTGCCGTCCGGGTCCTTGAACCAGGCGACCTTCATTCCGTAACCGACGTGGAGATCGCCCTCCAGCGTCAAGCCCGGCATCTGATAGTGCTCGAAGGCGACGCCCTTCGACTTCAGTTCCTTGACGATGTTGCCGATCTCGTCGCCAACCATCCAGGTTACCGCTGTCGCCTTGTTGGTTCCGGCAAATTGAGAATGATAGACGTTGAGGGTGGTATCGCCGCTTTTGTAGACGATCAGTTCGCCGCCCTCATCGTGCACCTGTTTCAGGCCAAGCGTTCCCTCATAGAAAGCCTTGGCTTTCGCGAGATCCTTCACCGCGAGATTGGCCGTTGCATTGCTGTTTGCGAGCATGATGGTCTCCTTTCCTGGTTGTCGACCCCGTGCTGGTCACCGAAATAGGTCGCCGCGATCGTTTGACGACTGTCGCTTGACCTGATTGTTGGCCGCATCGGCGCTCGATTATCTGGAAGACGTTTGGCGCGGATGAAATCCGACAGGACCCGCCGCTTTTCCAGGCACGCCAAGGCAGCCATTGCTCCACGGCTTGGTTCTGTCCGGAAACTGCATTATCTCAGGTGCAAGCTGCATCTCAGGCGCAAGCTGCGTAAGGAAAAACTGCCATGTCCGTCACCAAGGAAATCGTCACCGAGCGTCTGAAGACAGTCAACGGGCCGGATTTTACCGGCAACATCGTCGACCTCGGCATGGTTTCGGAAATTTTCATCGCCGACGGGAAGGTCTTCTTCTCGATTACCGTTCCCGCCGCCCGTGCCCAGGAAATGGAGCCGCTGCGCGCCGCCGCCGAGCGCGTCGTCAAGGCGATCCCCGGTGTCGCCGGCGCCGTCGTCGCGCTGACGGCCGAGAAGAAGGGCGGCGGCATGGAGGCGCCGGTTCCGTCGCGCGCCGCACCCAGGCCCGTTCCGCCGGCTGCGCCCGCTACTGCCGCGCCGCGTGCGGCTCCGCACGCGCCCGCCTCGATACCGGGCAAGCGTGGCGTGCCCGGTATCGAGGCGATCATTGCGGTCGCCTCCGGCAAGGGCGGCGTCGGCAAGTCGACCACCGCCGTCAACATCGCGCTCGGCCTCGCCGCCAACGGCCTGCGCGTCGGCGTGCTGGATGCCGACATCTACGGACCGTCCATGCCCAGGCTGCTCAACATCCACGGCCGGCCGCAGACCGTCGACGGCAAGGTCCTGAAACCGATGGAGAATTACGGCCTGAAGGTGATGTCGATGGGTTTCCTCGTCGACGAGGAAACCCCGATGATCTGGCGCGGCCCGATGGTGATGTCGGCGCTGACGCAGATGCTGCGTGAGGTCGAATGGGGCCGTCTCGACGTGCTCGTCGTCGACATGCCGCCCGGCACTGGCGACGCGCAGCTGACCATGGCCCAGCAGGTGCCGCTGGCTGGTGCCGTCATCGTCTCGACCCCACAGGACCTGGCCCTGATCGACGCGCGAAAAGGCCTCAACATGTTCAAGAAGGTCGACGTCCCGTTGCTCGGCATCGTCGAGAACATGAGCTATTTCATCGCCCCGGACACCGGCAAGCGCTACGACATCTTTGGCCATGGCGGCGCCCGCCGCGAGGCCGAGCGCCTCGGCGTCACCTTCCTCGGCGAAGTGCCGCTCGAGATGGGCATTCGCGAAAGCTCGGATGCCGGCACCCCGGTTGTCGTCTCCAAGCCTGACGGCGCCGAGGCGAAAATCTACCGCGACATCGCCTCGAAGGTTTGGGACCGGGTCAACGAAGAGCGTGGTGCGGCTGCTGCTGCCGTGCCGAGTATTGTGTTTGAATAGCAGGCGCCGCCGTGCTGCAGCCTAGGCCGCGCCGACCTTCTCGCCAAAGCTGGAAAAAAACTGTCCAGCCAGTTTCTTCGAGGTCGATTCGATCAGGCGGCTGCCGAGTTGTGCGATCTTGCCGCCGACATCGGCCTTGGCCGCGTAGTTCAATATCGTGGCGTCGGGTCCATCCGCCGTCAGCGTCACGTCGGCGCCACCCTTGGCGAATCCTGCAATGCCGCCCTTGCCTTCGCCCTGGATGGTGTAGGAGTGCGGCGGCTTCAGGTTCTTCAGCGTCACTTCGCCTTTGAACGTCGCCTTGATCGGTCCGATCTTCACCACCACGGTCGCCGCCATCTCGGTCGGCGACTTCATCTCCAGGCTCTGGCAGCCGGGAATCGTCGCCTTCAAGACCTCGGGATCGTTCAGCGCTTCCCACACTTTTTGCAGCGGTGCGGCAATGCGCTCCTCGCCTTCGATCACCAAAGCCATGAAAACCTCCCGGACAAGACTGCCCGAACCCGTAACGCACGGCTCGGTGCGTGTCTATCGCACCAAAGTCCGGTTGCGACCGCACGCCCTCTTGCCTGCTCCCGCGCGTTGCCATATCGATTTGTCTTACAAATACGGAGACCATGATGGCAGGCGCCCCCACCCATAAGAAAAAATTTCGCTCGCAGGAGTGGTTCGACAATCCCGACAACCCGGGCATGACGGCGCTCTATCTCGAGCGCTATCTCAATTACGGTCTGACGCGCGCCGAATTGATGTCCGGCAAGCCGCTGATCGGCATCGCCCAGACCGGCTCGGATCTGTCGCCTTGCAACCGTCACCATATCGAACTCGCCAAGCGTGTGCGCGAAGGCATCGTCTCGATGGGCGGCATTCCTTTCGAGTTTCCCTGCCATCCGATCCAGGAGACCGGCAAGCGCCCGACCGCGGCACTTGACCGCAACCTTGCCTATCTCAGCCTTGTCGAGGTGCTCTACGGCTATCCGCTCGATGGCGTCGTGCTGACCATCGGTTGCGACAAGACGACACCGGCCCTGCTGATGGCGGCGGCCACCGTCAACATCCCGGCGATCGCCCTGTCGGTCGGCCCGATGCTCAATGGCTGGCACAAGGGCAAGCGCACCGGCTCCGGCACCATCGTCTGGGAATCACGCCAGCGCCTGTCGGCCGGCGAGATCGATTATGACGAGTTCATGGATATCGTCGCCTCGTCGGCGCCGTCCACCGGCTATTGCAACACCATGGGCACCGCCACCACGATGAACTCGCTGGCCGAGGCGCTTGGCATGCAGTTGCCGGGCTCGGCCGCCATTCCCGCGCCCTACCGCGAGCGCGGCCAGATTTCCTATGAGACCGGAAAACGCATCGTCGAGATGGTGCATGAGGATCTGAAGCCGTCCGATATCATGACGAGAGAGGCTTTCGAGAACGCCATCGTCGTCAATTCGGCCATTGGCGGCTCGACCAACGCGCCTATCCATCTCAACGCCATCGCCCGCCACCTTGGAGTCAAGCTCGACAATGACGACTGGCAGACGGTCGGCCTCAATGTGCCGCTGCTGGTCAATTTGCAGCCGACGGGCGAATATCTCGGCGAGGACTACCATCATGCCGGCGGCGTGCCGGCGGTCATCGCCGAACTGATGAAGGGCGGGCTGTTGCCGCATCCCGGCGCGCGCACCGTCAACGGCAAGTCGATCGGTGAGAACAGCGAGGGCGTTGCCAACGAAAATCCCGACGTCATCCGCTCTGTCGCCAAGCCGCTGAAGGCCAATGCCGGCTTCATCAATCTTCGGGGCAATCTGTTCGATTCGGCGATCATGAAGACCAGCGGCATTTCGCCGGAATTCCGCGAACGCTATCTCTCCAACCCCAAGGATCCCGAGGCTTTCGAAGGTAACGCCATGGTTTTCGACGGGCCGGAGGATTACCACGCCCGCATCGACGACCCGGCGCAAGGCATCGACGAACACACCATCCTGTTCATGCGCGGCGCTGGCCCGGTCGGCTATCCCGGCGGTGCCGAGGTCGTCAACATGCAGCCGCCGGCCTATCTCATCAAGAAGGGCATCCACGCGCTCGCTTGCATCGGTGACGGCCGCCAGTCGGGCACGTCGGGTTCGCCCTCGATCCTCAACGCCTCGCCGGAAGCGGCGATTGGCGGCGGACTGGCGCTGCTCAAGACGGGCGATCGTGTCCGCATCGACTTGCGCAAGGGTACGGCCGACATCCTCGTCACCGACGACGAGATCACCCGGCGCCGCGCCGAGTTGCAGAACAATGGCGGCTTCCACTATCCCAAGCACCAGACACCCTGGCAGGAGATCCAGCGCGGCATGGTCGCGCAGTTCTCGGAGGGAATGGTGCTGAAGCCGGCGGTGAAATACCAGGATGTCGCGCACACCAGCGGCGTGCCGCGGGACAATCATTGATTCTGGATCGACGGATGGCGGCTTGATCAAATCAGGCCGCCGTCGGTTTTCCGGTCAGTGTGTTGCATCCCGGCCGGGTAGGTCGAGAACGGTCACCGTCCTTGACAAGCGCGCCCAACAAATCCACCATCATGACAAGGGGTGCATCGCGACGACCCCGTGAGGCGTCAGCCCAACGTTCGCGTCCAAGCTTCTCTTTTCAGGAGGTGGACGCCATGCCGTCAACAACCGCTATCACCGCACCGCAATTGTCCCGGCTCATAGGTCTGCCGGGTGCACCTGTCATTGTCGATGTTCGCATAGATGAAGATTTCGACGCCGATCCGCGCCTGTTGCCGGCCTCGTGCCGGCGCGATTTCAAAACCGTTTCGACTTGGGCCGCTGCATTCGCCGGCAAGCCGGTGGCCGTCGTCTGCCAGAAGGGGCAAAAGCTCTCGCAAGGCGTCGTCGCATGGCTGCGCCATGAGGGGATATCAGCCGAATCCCTTGAAGGCGGCTTTGAGGCCTGGCGCGATGCCGGGGGGCTTCTGGTCCGCACCGCCAAGTTGCCGCCACGCAATGAAAAGGGCGCCACCGTCTGGGTGACGCGATCCCGCCCGAAGGTCGACCGCATCGCTTGCCCATGGCTGATCCGGCGTTTCCTCGACCCTGATGCGGTGTTCCTGTTTGTCGAACCCGCTGAAGTGCTGGCTGTTGCCGACCGCTTTCAGGCCGTGCCGTTCGACATCGACAATGTGTTCTGGAGCCATCGCGGCGAACGCTGCACCTTCGACACCATGATCGAGGAGTTCGGGTTGGAATCCGGGGCGCTCGATCGCCTGGCGTTGATCGTGCGCGCGGCCGACACCGCAAGCCTCGACCTGGTGCCCCAGGCGGCCGGTTTTCTGGCTGCCTCGCTCGGTCTGTCGCGTATGTTCCGCGACGATTTGGAACAACTGGAAGCAGGCATGCTGCTCTACGACGCGTTCTTCCGCTGGTGTCGCGACGCCACCGAAGAAACGCACAACTGGCCCGCTGCAGGTAAACCGTCATGACCATTCTTGTCCCCGACAATAAGGCGGTGACCGTCGAGCCGCCGGCTGCGCCGACCTTCGCGGAAGCCACGAAGGTCTGGGCGAAAATCGGATTGCTCAGCTTTGGCGGACCGGCCGGGCAGATCGCGCTGATGCACAAGGAACTGGTCGAGGAGCGGCGCTGGATCGGGGAACGGCGTTTCCTGCATGCGTTGAATTACTGCATGCTGCTGCCTGGCCCGGAAGCCCAGCAACTCGCCATCTACATCGGTTGGCTGCTGCACAGGACGGCCGGTGGCCTTGTCGCCGGCATCCTGTTCGTCGTGCCGGGCGCGCTTGTCATGCTCGCCTTGAGCAGCCTGTACGTCCTCTATGGCGACATGCCGCTCGTCGCGGCGCTGTTTTTCGGGGTGAAGGCGGCGGTGCTCGCCATTGTCATCGAGGCGGTGATCCGGATCGGGCGACGCGCCCTCAAGAACCGGGTCATGGTGTCGATCGCGGTCGCGGCGTTCATTGCCATCTATGCGTTGAATGTGCCGTTTCCGCTCATCGTCCTTCTCGCCGGCCTGACGGGATGGCTGGGGGACCGCGTTGCTCCCGGCCTGTTTTCCGGCTCGGCCCATGCCAAGGACGGTGTTGCCGACTCCAAGGGAGCGGTCGACCTGATGTTCGAGCGTGGCGAACTGGCCCATGTCAAACCGACCAAATGGCACGCGCCGCGCACCCTCGCCATCTGGCTGCCGATCTGGCTCGGGCCTGTTCTTTTGATCTGGTGGTTCACCGGCTCCGCAAGCGTCTGGACCGAGATAGGCCGGTTCTTCAGCCTGATGGCTGTCGTCACCTTCGGTGGCGCCTATGCGGTGCTCGCCTATGTCGCGCAGGCAGCCGTCCAGTCCTTCGGCTGGCTGGCGCCGGGTGAAATGGTGGACGGTCTTGGACTTGCAGAAACGACGCCAGGACCGCTCATCCTGGTGCTGCAGTTCGTCGGCTTCATCGCCGCGTTCCGCCATTCCGGCTCGCTCGACCCGTTACTTGCCGGATCGCTGGGGGCGCTGCTCACCCTGTGGGTGACGTTCACGCCCTGCTTCTTCTGGATATTCCTCGGGGCGCCCTACATCGAGGCCTTGCGCGGCAACAAGGCATTGTCGGCCGCACTGGGCGCTATCACCGCCGCAATTGTTGGGGTGATCATGAATCTGGCCCTATGGTTTGCTTTGCATGTCATTTTCCGTGAGGTGCACGCGACGGGGCTTGGCATGAACGTGCCGGTGCTTTCGTCCATCGACTGGCGTGCGGCCTTGCTATCCGTAGCCGCCATGGTCGCCATCCTGAAGCTGAAAGTCGGCATGCTGCCGGCACTCGCGCTATCCGCCCTTGCAGGGGTCTTGCTGGCGGCGGCTGGTTAGACAGCACCGCCTTTGTAATCCGCTTGCCCACCACCTAAGTGGGCTGGAAACGGAAGGAAACATCATGGCCGGACGGCGCTCTTCCCTCGGCTTCCTCGGAATGTTCGGCCGTTCGGGCGACTTGAGGCAGCTCGACGATGCCTTGCGCGGCGCCGATCTGCATCCAGCCCTTGTGCCGGAGGGCGTGAAGCTTACCATCGTCAACCTGATGAAGGATCGCTGGCCCGACGAGCCGCCGCCGGGCACCTATGCGTCTGTGGCACAATTATGCAGCTATTGCATCGCGGGTCCCGAAACCTTCGAGCAAGCCAATGGCCATGAGCGGACGCTGGAAGCCGAGCGTCGCATCGAGGCGGCGCTTAAAACCGGCGACAGTCTCGACGCGCAGATCGTGCTGATGACGCTGCATGCCAAGCTCATCAACGCTGAAGTCGTCGACCGATACGGGCTCAGCGCGGAATGACGCGAAAGGCAAGATCTGCCTGATCCCCTGCGGCAGCCGAGCCGATCAGGCCCGGCTGATCTCCTCGAGATACCAGCCGATGTAGCGCAGTTCGTTGTATTCCATCGGCGCGATCGGTCCGGGCACGAAATAGTGCGAGCGCACGCCGCGCGCGGTGTGCTCGATGATCTTCTTGTCCTCTTCGGTGGTGACCTTCCACAGCCAGGTCAGCTTCTCCAGATCGTAGTCCTGGCCCTCGACCGCGTCGCCGCGCACCAGCCAGATCAGCTCCATCTCACAGGTACCAGCTGTTTTCGGGATGAAACGATAGATCATGCCGTGATCGGGATAACAGACGAGAAAGGTCGTACCGCCAAGATGGATCGATGTCACGCCACCATCATAGTCGGTGAAACGGCCCATCAGCGGCGCGACCGGCGAGCCGTCCTTGCTGCCGCTGGAAACGCCGTCATAGAGCGCATAGCGGAAAGTGTGGATCGCCTCCTGTCCGGCGGCCGAGTTCTGCCAGCGGTTGGCGCTGCCGATCTCGATGCCGAGCGCGCAGGTGCGTTGCTCCATCGCGGCATTGAGTTGCTCGATCATCTCGGCCGGTTTTTCCAGCGCATGCGTCTGCGAATATTCCGGATGCGCCGGCCCGCAATGGTAACATTCGACATAGTTCTCGACGGCGAGCTTCCAGTTGGCGTCGAGCGGATAGGACTGACGATACGCCACCTTGGCGTCGCCCCAGCCATATTGGCCGCAGCTCGTGCGCAGCGACTGTTCGATCGGATCGAAATCGAGCGGCGTCTCGGCGAAGGAAATGAAGACCAGCCCGGAAGCGACGCGGACATGAAGCTTCTTCAGCCCGTGCGCCGAGCGGTCGAAATCCTTTGGCATCAGGCGCGCGGCACGCAAGGATCCGTCATTGGAATAGGCCCATGCGTGGTAGGGGCACACGAACATCTTCGCATTGCCCTTCTCCTTGGTGCAGACCTCGGCACCACGGTGGCGGCAGACATTGAGCATGGCATGCACGGTGCCATCCATGCCGCGTGTCAGGATGACCGCCTCGTCGCCCAGCTTGAACAGCTCGAAATCGCCGGGGTTCGGGATAACGCTGGCATGGGCCAGGCAATGCCAATGGCGGCGAAAAACACGTTCGATGTCGCGCTCGAAGATCGCCGGATCATGATAGAAGGCACGCACCAGGCCGTGACCTGGCTGATGAGATGCCACCAGCCGATCGATCGCGTCGCCGTCGGTGGGTGCTTGCTGGATAGGATGCACACTCATTTGTCATTCTGCCCGATGGTTGATCCCGGAGCAATTCCAGGAAAAGTGTGAAGCGGTTTTCTGTTAGGAATTGCGTCAAACGAAGAGCGCAATTCCAGGAAAAGTGTGAAGCGGTTTCCCGTCCTGAATTGGCTCCGGGTGGTGGCTGTATGGCTGCACGAACTCGTCTCCGGTCAGCCGCCCATTTGCGTGCGCGGCAGGTGGATCAGGTTGCCGAAGCGGGCACGCAATCTGTCGTCGACCTGTTTTGGCACGTGGCGCGGAAATCGCTCGGCAAGAATGCGTTTCTTCTCGGTGATCGCACGCAGCAATATATCAGGCCGGCCTTTTTCGTTCCATTCCTTCGGCGAGGAACGATCGCCGAGGGCGGGATAGAAGTGCTCGGTCTGCATCAGCTTGAGCGTTTGTTCGTTGTCGAGATAGTGGCCCGGACCCTTGAGGCAGACCTCGGCGATGCTGTCGATCGACAGGGCCTCGTCAGTCACGTCGATGCCACGCGCGCAGCCCAGGCAATGACCGAGCATGTCGTTGTCGATGACCAGGCTTTCCAGGCAGAAGCCGAGCAGCGAGGCATGCATGCCGGCCGCCTCGTAGACGAGGTTGAGGCCGGAGAGGCCGGCCATCACATTGGTGATGCCCTTTTCGTAGCCGGACTGAATATCGGGCAATTTCGAATCCGTCATGCCGGCGGCGGAGCCACCGGGCAGGTCGTAGAATTGCGCCATCTGGGCACAGGCCGCCGTTGCCACCGACTGCTCGGCCGACCCGCCCGCCATGGCGCCGGTGCGCAGGTCCGACATGAACGGCCATGCGCCGAAGATCGCCGGATGGCCGGGCTTGAGCGCGTTGACATAGACCAGGCCGGCCAGCACTTCGGCCACTGCTTGCACGACGGCGCCGGCCATCGCCGCGGGTGCCGTGGTGCCGGACTGGCCGGTCGACAGCAGCAGGATCGGGATGCCGCCTTCGACGCAGGCCTCAAGCACGCCGCAGGCATCCTCGGCGAACTTCATTGGCGGCACGACGAATGAGTTGGAGTTGGAAACGAACGGCCGGGCACGGAAATTCTCCTCGCCGCCGGCGATGGCGTACAGCATTTCAAGCGCAGGCTTCACGTTCTCACGCACGGTGAAGGATGTTCCGACGTGCTTCGATGTTCCCATCACACAGGCATAAAGCGTGTTGAAATCCATCTCGAGCGGATCGGCGATGTCGCGCGCCACCATCGGCCGCTGGAAGAAATGGATGTTGTCCAGCCCGTCGACGATGCGGGCGGCATCATAAATATCCTGCAGCTTGGACTCGCGGTACTCGCGCTTCTCCAGATCCACCAGGTGCACGGCGATGCCTGCCGTGCCGTAGTGCACGCGCTTGCCCTGGACCACCATGTCGTGCCTGGGGTCCTGGCCATGAAGCGTGAAATGTCGTGCCGCTCGCTTGATGGTGTCGAGCACGAGCGCGCGCGGAAAGCGGACCCGGCCATCGTCGCCGTGGACCGCCCCCACCTTGGTCAGCACCTTTATGCAGGAAGGAATGGCGTTGGCGAAACCCACTGTCTCCAAAAGCGTCAGCACGCCCTCGTGGATACGCTCGCGGTCATCCCCGCGCAGCGGCCCGTAGCCGCCGCCCTCGATGGCCTTGTGCTGTGGTCTGGTATCCTCCACCAGGGGAGATGATCGCATGGCATGTCCTGTTTCGCGAAGACCGGAGCGCTGCGGACGACGGTTCGCCGGCGTGTCCTGCTGTTCGACAGCCACTGGCATGGAAGCACTCCACCTTCGTCGGCAGGAACTCGTGGCGGTTGGTCCACCATCGGCCTGCTTCTTCCCCTGACGCCGACTATGCCGCTGGCACTGGCCCATCCTATGGGCCAGCTGGCCCAGTTCCATGTGCCAGAGCTAAAATACCGGAGCCGCTGCGAACGGCTCCGGTCACGAGAGATCGACGATGGATCAGGCGGCCGCGGGTCTGCGTCCGGCGGCCGTGGCCAGTTCGCGAATGCCTGGCTCGATGTGCTGCAGTGCGATCGACGAGATGCCCAGCCGCATGAAACGCGAAGGCTTTTCAGTGCGATCGAAGAAACGGTCGCCTGGCTCGATGATGACGCTGCGCGAGGCGGCTGCCTCGGCCAGCCCGCGCGAATCGGTGCCGCGCGGCCCTTCGAGCCACAGCGACGTGCCGCCGGCCGAATCGGTCGAACGCCATTCCGGCAGGAAGGCGGAAATCGCATGGACCAGCCGCTTACGCCGCTCGTCGAAGGCTGAAGACAGCCGCCGCACCAGCGCCTCGTGGTGGCCGAGCGACAGGAATAGCGCTACGGCGCGCTGATTGTTGGCCGGCGGGTGACGCAGCATGAAGCGGCGCAGCGCCCTGAGCTCCGCGATCAGTCCGGCGGACGCCACGATGTAGCCGAGCCGCAGGCCCGGAGCCAGCGTCTTGGACATCGAGCCGACATAGACGACGCGGCCGGAGCGATCGAGGCTCTTCAGCGCTTGCTGCGGTGCCTCGTCGAGAAGCTGGCTGTCATAGCCGTCCTCGATGATGATCTGGTTGTAGCGGTTGGCGCGCGCCAGAAGATCCTGCCGCCGCTCCGCCGACAACGGCACCATGGTCGGGCAATGATGGCTCGGCGTGACGAAGACGAACCCGGAATCGTTGGCAATAGAAGCAGTTACGATGCCGGACTGGTCGACCGGCACCGGCTGTATCTCCGCGCCCGCAAGGCGGAAGATCGAGCGGGCGTCGGGATAGCCCGGGTCTTCCATCGCCACCTTGGAGCCTTTGGACATCAGCAGCGTCGCCAGCATGTAGAGCGCGTTCTGAGCGCCCAGCGTGACGATGATCTCGTCCGGATTGGCGAAGATGCCGCGCCGGGGCAGGAGCCGCGCCTGGATCTGCTCGATCAGCAGCGGATCGTCACGGTCGACCATGTCGGACGCCCAGTTACGGATTTCCAGCACGGCAAGCGCCATGCGGTTGCACTCGCGCCACTCGGCGGTCGGGAACAGCGCCGGGTCGAACTGCCCGTAGACGAAGGGATAGGACGACTTGATCCAGTTCTCGTGCTTCGCTGGCGGCGGCATGTCGCTTGCGGCGATCTTGCGGCGTGCCTTCCAGTCGATCTCGTTGGCCTGGTCGGGCGCCTTCTGGTGGGGCTTGGCCGGTGTCGCCAGCACATCGGGATTGACGAAATGGCCACGCCGCTCGCGCGCCACCAGGAAACCCTGGTCGACGAGCTGCTGGAACGCCAGCACCACGGTTCCGCGAGCCACGCCAAGTTTTTCGGCCAGGATCCGGCAGGAAGGAAGCGGCATCGAAGCGGCGATCTGGCGGTCGAGAATGGCGGCTACGATGGCCTGGCGGATCTGCGCCTGCAGGGTTTGGCCGGATTCGGCCGAAATCCGGAACAGGCCGGACCATATCGCCGTGTCGTTTCGCTGTGGCATGGGAGATTTCCTCGATGGCCAGCCTTTTTCGCTTGGCTGGACCAGCCGAACGTAACCGTGGCACAAGGGGTTGCGCCAATCAATTTTTCTGATCGTTGGGATTTATGCCAGTGATCCTTCACGTCCTTTTGATGCCGCGTTGCGGCATCCTGGGGTGACGCGGCGCCTCATCCCGGCGATGACACCGTACGTGACGTCTGCGTGATCGCCGCGTGACGTCTGCGTCATCGCTGGGGTGACGGTGTGCGTCATCGCTGCGCATTGAAACGGGTGGAGTTCGGCCCGATAGATTGTCGCGACGACACGCGCCGGAAACATCCGGTCCGTAATGATGGCTCGAGGTCTCGGAGTTTGGCAGTGGATCAATCGTCCTTTCAAAAACAGCTCGCCGCCTTGCGTGACCACCGCGCGGCGGCGCCCGCCAGCATGCGCCAGGCCTTCGCCGCCGATCCCAAGCGGTTCGTGGAATTCTCCGCTGCCGACGGCGATCTGCTGCTCGACTGGTCGAAATGCGCGGTCGACGCGACCACCATGGAGCTGCTGGAAAAGCTCGCCCAGGCCGCCGATCTCGAAGGCCGCCGCGCCGCCATGTTCGCCGGCAAGAAGATCAACGTCACTGAGGACCGTGCCGTGCTGCACACGGCGCTGCGCAACCTGACCGGCAAGGGCGTCACCGTCGATGGCCAGGACGTCAAGGCTGACGTCATCGCCGTGCTTGACGCCATGGGCGCCTTTGCCGATGCCGTGCGCTCGGGCAAGGCGGCTGGCGCCACCGGCAAGAAGATCACCGACATCGTCAACATCGGCATCGGCGGTTCCGATCTCGGCCCGGCCATGGCGACGCTGGCGCTGGCGCCCTATCATGACGGGCCGCGCGCACATTACGTTTCCAACATCGACGGCGCCCATATCCACGACACGCTGAAGGGCCTCTCCGCCGAAACCACGCTTTTCATCATCGCTTCCAAGACCTTCACCACCGTCGAAACGATGACCAACGCCGAAACCGCTCGGAAATGGGTGCAGGAAGCACTGGGTAAGGAAGCGGTCGGCAAGCATTTCGCCGCCGTCTCCACCGCACTCGACCTGGTGGCCAAGTTCGGCATCGAGCCGGATCGCGTCTTCGGCTTCTGGGACTGGGTCGGCGGCCGCTATTCGCTCTGGGGCGCCATCGGCCTGCCGGTGATGATCGCTGTCGGCCCGCGGAATTTTCGCGCCTTCCTCGATGGCGCGCATGAGATGGACGAGCATTTCCGCACCGCGCCGGTGCAGGAGAACCTGCCGGCGCTGCTTGGACTGGTCGGCTGGTGGCATCGCGTCATCTGCGGCTACCCGGCGCGCGCCGTCATCCCGTATGACCAGCGCCTGTCCAGGCTGCCGGCCTATCTGCAGCAGCTCGACATGGAATCGAACGGCAAGAGCGTCACCCTCGAAGGCACAGAGGTGACGACGCCGGCCGGACCGCTGGTCTGGGGCGAGCCCGGCACCAACGGCCAGCATGCCTTCTTCCAGCTGCTGCACCAGGGCACCGATTTCATCCCGGTCGAGTTCCTCGCCGCGGCGGTCGGCCACGAGCCGGAACTCAAACACCAGCACGATCTGCTGCTCGCCAACTGCCTGGCGCAGTCGGAAGCGCTGATGAAGGGCCGCACGCTGGACGAAGCCCGCGCCCAGATGCTGGCCAAGGGCATGAAGCCGGCCGACGTCGACAAGATAGCGCCGCACCGCGTCTTCTCGGGCAACCGGCCCTCGCTGACCATCCTCTACCGCAAACTCGACCCACGCACCTTCGGCCGGCTGATCGCGCTCTACGAGCACCGCGTCTTCGTCGAGGGCACGCTGTTCGACATCAACTCCTTCGACCAGTGGGGCGTCGAGCTCGGCAAGGAACTGGCCACCGGCCTTCTGCCTGTCGTGGAGGGCAAGGAAAGTGCCGCCAAGCGGGATGCATCGACCGCTGGCCTTGTGGGATTCATCCACCATTTGCGTGGCGCGGAGTGAAAAGCTTGGCAGACATCAAGGGAATATTGTTCGACAAGGACGGCACGCTTGTCGACTTCAACGCAACCTGGCTCGGCGTTGCCGACTTCATGGCCATGGATGCGTCCGAAGGCGATCGCTGGAAAGCCGACAGGCTGCTGGCCGCCGCCGGCTTCGATTTCGCCAACAAACGCTTCAAGCCCGACTCGATCTTTGCGTCCGGCACCAATCTCGACGTCGTCGAATTGTGGTTTCCGCGCCTGTCCAACGAGGACCAGATGCTTGCGGTTGCCCGCTTCAACGAGATCACCTCTGTGCAGGGCTCGGCGATGGCCGTGGCGCTGCCGGGCATCGTCGACACGTTGACGGCCTTGCACAGGAAATCCTACCGGCTTGGCGTCGCCACCAATGATTCGACCAGCGGCGCGGAAAAGACGCTGGTGACGCTCGGCGTCGCCCAATTGTTCGACGCGGCCTATGGCTACGACGCGGTGGCCAATCCGAAGCCGGCGCCCGACACCATCCTGGCTTTCAGCGACCTCACCGGCCTCAGGCCGGCGGAGATCGCCATGGTCGGCGACAACAGGCACGACCTCGAAATGGCGCGTGCCGGTGGCTGCGGGCTGGCAGTCGGCGTGCTCTCCGGCACCGGCACCCGCGAATCGCTGGCCGGCATTGCCGATGTGATCTTGGATTCGGTCGCCGACCTGCCGGATTTTCTCTCGGCGCGGGTCAAGGAGGCGATCTGACGGCCGAGGCGGGGCAAAATCAACTTGGGCTTTCCCGCCAACGGCTGATTGGTGGAAAGCGGAACGGCAGGTTTCGGGGAAGCAGTTCAGGAAAGCAGACGTGCAGTTCGCTCGCTTCTATGTCTGTCATGGGGCCGGTGGCAGACAGGCCGCTATTGGGGGACGTTTATCGAGAAACGGACATACCGCCGATGAAAGCCTAGGGCCGGAAGTGGCCCAAAGCTGCCTCACACTTTGTGTAGCAGTGGGGGTGAGGAGCGCTGTTGCGCTCGTCACCCGGCGTTGTCTCAGCCCCGTTGATTGGCGATGCCGAGGTAGTGCCCTAGACGGTACTCGATATCGGAGCCCGCTTGCTGGATCAAGGCCTGGCTCCCAGCGGCACGCACGAGAAATCCTGGCAAGGTGAGTGATCGGCTGAACTCACCATACGCGGCGACCAGGTCGGCGTCGGGCGGCAGTACGGCACGATTGATCATCGCCTCCAGATTGATTGATTGTTTGGGTGTGCCGGATCGCCGTCGCGAGCTTCGCCAAGGTGCGGTCGGGCTGCGGGCCTTCGGTTTGCGAGCGTTAGCCGTTGAAGCCGTTATACCGATGCAGCATGCGGTCCATGATGCGCTGCGGCATGAACCGGCGCACCATGCTGAGCTGGCGGGCCTGTGGTCCTGCAGGATAACGCAGCCGGGGGTTGGCCGCGGTTGCGGCCTTCACCACAGCATCGGCGACCACCTGCGGATCATCGCCAGCATCCACCCATTTGCGCATCAGCTTCTCGCTGCGGTCGCGGCCGACGCCATAGACGTCAATAGGCTGGTCCGCCCGCGTCAGGTTTTCCTCGAAGGCGGTGTGCGTTACGCCTGGTTGGACCATGAGGACGCGGACGCCGAAGCCCCGCACTTCGTGATCCAGCGACTCCGAATAACCTTCGATGGCGTGCTTGGTCGATGCATAGAAGGCGTTGAACGGCGAGGGGATCAGGCCGAGAATGGAACTCATGTTGATGATCCGACCACTCTTCTGACGGCGCATGATGGGCAACACCGCGTTGACGACGCGGGCGACGCCGAACACATTGACGTCGAACAGTCTTTTAGTCTGGCCAATGGATGATTCCTCGGCGCCACCCAGCATGCCGATCCCGGCGTTGTTGACGACGAGGTCGATGCGCCCGGCGCGTCGCGCGATCTCGGCAACCAGCGCCTCCACCGATGCATCTTCAGTGACATCGCAGACCAGCATGGTGATCCCGTCGCGGTCTGCAACGGCCTTGCGGCTCGTGCCGAACACCCAGTAGCCCGCCCTGACCAGTGCCTTGGCGGTCGCCAGGCCGATGCCCGAGGAAGCGCCGGTCACCAGCGCGATTGCCTTGTTGTCTTTGCTCATTTGAATGTCTCTTTCAGTTGGTTCGATTTGTGATGGCAGCAAGCGCTGAGAAGCAGCTCGTCACAGGCTGCGGATAATCGTGCGGGTGATGGCATATTGGCTTGGCCAGTAACCGCTGTAGTGGGGGACGCCGTAATGCATGTCCTCGACGCGGCGGTGGTAGAAGACGTCGGCGCGAACGGGAGTCAAAGGCGCGGTCGGCCGCAGATTGAAGACCGGAACGAACATCAGCTGCAGGGAGCCTACCCCCGCGACCTCGACTACGGGCTTTCCGCATGTCCGGCATTTGCCGCGATTGAAGTTCGGCGGCGGGCGATACTTAGCGAAGGAGATGTTCGAGGCGTCATTCAGCGTGACATGCCTGGCCGGCACGACGACGACGTCGGAAAAGTGCCTGCCAGTGAAGCCTTGGCATATGAGACAATGACACCGGAACCTGCCCTTTGGCGCGACTTGGATTTCGAACGAGCAGGCGCCGCACTCGCACGAGCCGGTGAGCGGGAACGAGCTGTCGGCGGTCACGTGCTGATGCTTCTGGGTTTCATTTGGGGACGCCATTCCGGTCACCGCAGCATCATGTTGAGACTGATTTCGACCGGCCGCCCGGAGGGGGCGTGCAGGAGCTTGATGGTGTTCCACCGAACCTGCTCATAGATGCCCTTGGCATGGCTCAGGGCCTCGTCGCGCAGCTGGGCTGACAGAAAACCGCCTATGTGATCGGCGTCGGTGGTTTTTGATATGGCGTTCATGATCCACTCTGATGTAGACAAGAGAAACTTATGCCTCTACATAAGCCTTGAAGTAGTCACTGTCAACAATGTATCCACGAGAAACTTTGCTATCATGCCAGACCCGATTAGTCGCCCCTACCATCACGGTGATCTCCGTCGTGCAGTCATCGACACGGCACAGGACATGCTTCGGGAGGAGAAGGACTGGCAGTTCACGCTGCGGGAAGTCGCTCGCCGGGCCGGTGTGAGCCACGCGGCGCCCTATAAGCACTTTCACGACAAGTCGGCGTTGTTGGCCGAGCTGGCGAAGTTGGGATTTGCCGAACTAGCGGCAACACTCAACGGTGCGACACCAAAAAACACTGCATCATTGCGCGATGAGGTCGTGCCGATTGCACAGGCGTACATCGCCTTCGCCATGCAAAATCCGGCGCTCTATCGCCTGATGTTCAGCGCTGAAGAGGGACGATCGACAGGCCTCCACTTGAGCGATAGTGCTCTCAGCGTATTTGAGGTGACGGTCGAGCTGTTGCGACGGGGTCAGGCCGCCGGCCTTATTCGCAATCGACCAATACAGGGCCAGGCAGCGACGTGCTGGGCCTTGCTGCACGGCATCGCCATGCTTGCTATTGACGGCCTTCTCGTGCCCGAAAAGGTGGGGCCGAACCCCCTCGAGGCGGCACTGGACACTCTCATCGAAGGACTGGCGGTCGAGCAGGGGGATTGACCTAACTTGGTCATTTGCCAATGGCAGCTTCTGGCGCAAAGGTGCCACGGTGCTCTGCCTCGCCTTTGTCCGCTTCTGGGCAGCGGCCGTCACGACGGCAACGGCCGAAATGAGGCGCAAAACGGCCAACGTGGTGCAGCAGTCGAATGTCTGCTTTCAGGTAATGGCCAGCAACGTCGTTGCGGCAAAGATGGAGGTCGAACCCGGTCATTCCGACTGACTGGGTTTTGATCTCAGCGCCAGCGGTTATCCGCCTCGAAGGAAAACACACCGCTCGGCTTGCTCGCGGCACCCTTCGCGTCGCCGAAATCCGGCACCTTGTATTCGGCGAGCAACCGCAGCCGCGACAGCGGCAGGTCGTTGCGGCGGGGATCGCCGACCAGCACTTCGATGCCGGCTGCCAGGCAGCGGTCGAGGAACGGGATGAAGCGTAGAGCGACCTCGCGGCCATAGAACACGTCCCCCGCAAGCACGAGGTCGACCGGCGGCGGGGGAGCCGTCGTGATGTCCTTGTCGACAATGGTGATCTCGATGTCGTTGGCCGCGGCGTTAAGGCCGATTGCGGCAACGCCGTTGCGGTCGATTTCGGCGGCGATCACTTCGCGCGCACCGGCCTTGGCTGCGGCGATGCCAACGAGGCCGGAACCGGCGCCAAGGTCGAGCACGCGGCGACCGGCCACCGTTTGCGGGTGATCCATGATGTGGCGCGCAAGCACCGCGCCGCCGGCCCACACATAAGCCCAGTAAGGCGGCTGCGGCTCAGGTTCGTCCGCCTCGAATGTGTCGTCATCGGCGTCGGAGCCTTGGAGCGGATCGGTAAGCCGCCTCAGGCCGCTGGCCGGGTGCGGCGTGTAGAGCCGGATCTCAGGCACCGACGGCACCGGGGCGAGGCGCATGTTCGTCCTGATGAATTCTGCCGGGTCAGGACGGCAAGGTGCATTTACGGCATCCGCGCCGCCGGCTGCAATCATTCGCGCAAAGCTCGCCGCAGGATCTTGCCGACCGGCGTCTTCGGCAGCTCGGTCCTGAATTCTATGTATTTGGGCCGCTTGTAGCCGGTCAGGTTCTCGCGGCAGAAGGCGGTGAGCGTCTCTGCGGTCAGCGCCGGATCCTTCTTGACCACGAACAGTTTCGGCACCTCGCCCGAATGCTCGTCCGGCACGCCGACCGCCGCCACTTCGAGCACGCCCGGATGCATGGCCACGACTTCCTCGAGTTCGTTCGGATAGACATTGAAGCCCGAGACCAGGATCATGTCCTTCTTGCGGTCGACGATCTTGGTGTAGCCGCGCTCGTCCATGAAGCCCATGTCGCCGGATTTGAAGTAGCCGTCCTTGGTCATCACCTTGGCGGTCTCATCGGGCCGGTTCCAGTAGCCCGCCATCACTTGCGGTCCTCGGATGCAGACCTCGCCGACCTCGCCGAGCGGCAAATTGTTGCCGTCGTCGTCGCGGATGGCGATCTCGGTCGAGGGCAGCGGCAAACCGATGGTGCCGGTGAAGTCGCCGGCGGTGAACTTGTTGGCGGTGGCCACCGGCGAAGTTTCCGAGAGGCCGTAGCCTTCGGTGACCGAACAACCGGTCAGCGTCTTCCAGCGTTCGGCAACGCCCTTCTGCACCGCCATGCCGCCGCCCAGCGTCAGCACCAGCGGCTTGAAGTCGAGCTTGCGGAAATCCTCATTGTTGAGCAGCGCGTTGAACAGCGTGTTGAGGCCGGGAAAGATGTGCACCGGATACTTCTGCAGTTCCTTGACGAAGCCGGGAATGTCGCGCGGATTGGGAATGAGGACATTTCGGGCGCCTTGCTGCATGCCCATCAGTGCGTTCACGGTCAGCGCGAAAATATGATAGAGCGGCAGCGCGCAGATAAAGTTGGGGTGCGCCGGTTTCGGCTTGATCGTGTAGGCGTCCTCCATCCACTGCGCGTTCTGCGCGACGTTGGCGAGCACGTTTCTGTGCAGCAGTGTGGCGCCCTTCGACACGCCCGTGGTGCCGCCCGTATATTGCAGGAAGGCGACATCGTCGGCTTCCACCTTGGCCGGCTTGAAGCCCATGCCGGCGCCGGCCTTCATGGCGGCATTGAACTTGACATGGCCGGGCAAGGACCATGCCGGCACCATCTTCTTCACGCGGCGCACGACGAAATTGACGATGGTGCCCTTCAGGCCGCCGAGCATGTCGCCCATCGCGGCGACCACCACATGCTTGACCGCCGTCCTCGCGATCACCGCCTGCAAGGTGTTGGCGAAGTTTTCCAGGATGACGATGGCTTGCGCACCGGAATCCTTCAACTGGTGTTCGAGCTCGCGCGGCGTGTAGAGCGGATTGATGTTCACCACGACATAGCCGGCGCGCAAGATCGCCATCATCGCCACCGGATATTGCAGCACGTTCGGCATCATCAGCGCGACGCGCGCGCCTTTCTGCAGGCCCTTCGATTGCAGGTAGGCGCCGAAGGCCGCCGACAGCCGCTCGATATCGGTGTAGCTGATGGACTTGTCCATGCAGGTGAAGGCCGGCTGCGCGGAAAACTGCTTGCAGGCGCCGACGAGGAAATCGCCGATCGAGCTGTAGGGCAGGGCGCCGATCTCCGCCTGCACGTTTTTCGGATAGCTCTTGAGCCACGGCTTTTCCGGCAAGCCGGCGGCCAGCGCCGTCAATGCTTTCGGCAATCGGTTGGCGGTGGCGGCGGTCGGCCTTGCCGCCGGTGGGGCCTTCACCGCCGCCGCAGCCTTCGACGCCGGCCTGACAGCGGGCTTTGCCGCACCCGCTTTACTCCCCGGCGCCGTCTTTTCGGCCGCGGCCTTGGCCGGGGCTTTCACCGCCGGCTTTGTGCTTGCCCTTACGGGCGCCGCGGCCGCCTTCGCCGTGGCGACCTTGGCAACGGGTGCTTTCGGCTTGGCAGTACCGGCTGCTTTCGACGGCGCCTTGGCTCCCGCTTTCACCGTCGTCGTCCTTGATGCTTTTGCCACCCGTTCCTCCCTGGACAAGTCTTGTTCATTCGCGCCGCGCTCGCCCCTGAATTGACCTCGCCTCTGAATTGACAAGGGCGCCCTCCGCTGCGGCCGTTATACCCTATGTATTGCCTCCCTTGGTGACCGTGCAAGTCTTGCCCTTGCGGCAACACGGCGAAAGATTTGCCGTCGAAAGTCCTTGCCGCCGCCAGCGCTGCCAAACGGTGTTCTGGCGCATCCCTCGGCCGCTCGGAAGCGCGGGGAACATTATATCGTCAGCTTGGCGATCAATAAAAAAATTCGGTTGTTAATAATCTCGTGAATGGAAGAGACTGCTAATTTTTCCTCCAATTTGGCAAAATAGCGGATTTTTTTCCTGCTTCCCGCGGGGTAAGCAAACGGGGTGTTCCAAAGCCGGAAAAACGGTGCTTATATGCGCGCTTCGCGAGCCTGATAGAGGGGCTTGGAAGAACATCAGGGAGTGCTCAATGAATAAGAAGCTGACTTTTGCAGCCGCGTTGCTGGCTGCAAGCGTCCTGGGCGGCGTGGCCAATGCGAAAACTCTGGTCTACTGCGCGGAAGCTTCGCCGGAGGGTTTCGATCCGGCGCCGTATACCGCAGGCCAGACGTTCGACGCGTCATCGCGCACCGTCTTCAACCGCCTTGTCGAATTCGATCACGGCAAGACGACGACCTCGCCGGGCCTGGCCGAGAGCTGGACGATCTCCGACGATGGCAAGGAATATGTCTTCAAGCTGCGCAAGGGCGTCAAGTTCGCCGCGACCGACTATTTCACCCCGACGCGCGACTTCAACGCTGACGACGTGGTGTTCTCGTTCGAACGCCAGGTCGACAAGAACGGCCCTTGGTTTCAGTACATTCCGGGCATTGCATACCAGTATTACAATGACCAGTTCGGCGAAAACATCGCCAAGGTCGAGAAGGTCGACGACCTGACGGTGAAGTTCACCCTCAAGGAGCCGGCGATCACTTTCATTCCAACGCTGGGCATGGATTTCGCTTCGGTCGTCTCCAAGGAATATGCCGACAAGCTGCAGGCCGACAAGACGCCTGAGCTGTTCAACCAGAAGCCGATCGGCACCGGTCCGTTCATCTTCGTCGACTACCAGACCGACGCCGCCATCCGTTACAAGGCCAACCCGGACTATTGGGGCGGCAAGCAGAAGATCGACGATCTGGTCTTCGCCATCACCACCGATCCGGCGGTGCGCGCGCAGAAGCTCAAGGCCGGCGAATGCAACATCATGTCGTACCCGGCACCGGCCGACATCGCAGGCCTGCAGGCCGATCCGAACCTGAAGGTCGAGGAGCAGGAAGGCCTCAATGTCGGCGCGCTGATGTACAACACCCAGCAGAAGCCGTTCGACGACGTGCGCGTCCGCAAGGCGCTCAACATGGCCATCAACAAGAAGGCCATCATCGACGCCGTCTTCCAGGGCGCCGGCCAGGTGGCGATCAATCCGATCCCGCCGACCATGTGGTCCTACAACAAGGAAGTGAAGGACGATCCTTACGATCCGGATGCAGCCAAGAAGCTGCTTGAAGAGGCCGGCGTCAAGGACCTCAAGATGAACGTCTGGGCCATGCCGGTGTCGCGCCCGTATATGCCGAACGCGCGCCGTACCGCCGAGCTGATCCAGGCGGACTTCGCCAAGGTCGGCGTCACCGTCGAGATCGTCAGCTACGATTGGGGTGAATACCTCAAGCGCGCTTCCGCGGTCGATCACGACGGCGCCGTCATCGTCGGCTGGACCGGCGACAATGGCGATCCGGACAACTTCCTCGGCGTGCTCCTGAGCTGCGCTTCCGTCGGTTCGAACAACCGCGCGGAATGGTGCAACAAGGACTTCGATGCGCTCATCAACAAGGCCAAGACCGTTTCGGATCAGGCCGAGCGCACCAAGCTCTATGAACAGGCACAGGTCATCTTCAAGGAACAGGCACCCTGGGCGACGCTCGCTCACTCCAAGGTGTTCATGCCGATGCAGAAGACCGTCACCGGCTTTGCGATGGATCCGCTCGGTATCCACCGCTTCGACGGCGTCGATATCGCCGAATAAGGTTGCGAAACGGGGGCGCCACCATATGGTGACGCCCCCACTCGCCCGCCATGCTGCGTTATATCCTCGGCAAGCTCGCCCTCATCATCCCGACCTTCATCGGGATAACCATCCTCGCCTTTGGCTTCGTGCGCATCCTGCCCGGTGATCCGGTGCTGGTGCTTGCGGGCGAACGCGGCCTGTCGCCCGAACGCCACACGGCGCTGATGCACCAGTTCGGTTTCGACCTGCCGATCTGGCAACAATATCTGACCTATCTGACCAACATCCTCAGCGGTGATTTCGGCACCTCGTTTTCCACCAAGACGCCGGTGCTGAAGGATTTCCTGGTGCGCTTCCCGGCAACGGTCGAACTCGCCATCTTCGCCATGATCTTTGCCGTCATCCTGGGTGTCGCCGCCGGCATCTTCGCCGCCATCCGTCGCGGTTCCTGGTTCGATCAGCTGACGATGGGCACGGCGCTGGCGGGCTATTCCATGCCGATCTTCTGGTGGGGCCTGCTGCTGATCATCGTCTTCTCCGGCACGCTGCACTGGACGCCGGTTTCCGGCCGCATCGACCTTCTCTATTTCTTCAAGCCGGTGACCGGTTTCATGACCATCGATTCGCTGATCTCGGGCCAGAAGGGCGCATTCCGCTCGGCACTGTCGCACCTCGTCCTGCCCACGATCGTGCTCGGCACTATCCCGCTCGCAGTCATCGCCAGGCAGACGCGCTCGGCGATGCTCGAAGTGCTGGGTGAGGACTATGTCCGCACCGCGCGTGCCAAGGGCCTGGCGCCGCGCCGCGTCATCGGCCTGCATGCCTTCCGCAACGCGCTGATCCCGGTCGTCACCACCATCGGCCTGCAGGTCGGCACGCTTTTGACCGGCGCCATCCTGACCGAGAGCATCTTCTCCTGGCCCGGCATCGGCAAATGGATGATCGACGCCATTTCCAAGCGCGACTATTTCACCGTGCAGGGCGGGTTGCTTTTGATCGCGCTGATCGTCATGTCGGTGAACCTCATCGTCGACGTGCTCTACGCCGTCATCAACCCACGCATCCGGGCCAACTGACATGAGCAACGAAGGCCCAGCCACCATCGAAGCCGCGACCGTCGTCAAGCCGCAGGACGCCAGGCTGCAGATGTTCGGCGAGTTCTGGCATTACTTCTCCGTCAACAAGGGCGCGGTGATCGGGCTCTTCGTCTTTGCGCTGCTGATCCTGATCGCCATCTTCGCGCCGCTGCTGGCGCCCCATTCGCCGGACGATCAGTTCCGCGACTTCTTCCTGACGCCGCCGGCCTGGCAGGAAGGCGGCAACGCGCAGTTCCTGCTCGGCACCGACGCTGTCGGCCGCGATATGCTGTCGCGGCTGATCTACGGCTCGCGGTTCTCGCTCGCCATCGGCTTCGTCGTCGTCACGTCAGCGCTGATCTCAGGCGTCATTCTCGGCCTGCTCGCCGGCTACTGCCGCGGCTGGGTCGACACGCTGATCATGCGCATCATGGACATCATCCTGGCCTTCCCGTCGCTGCTGCTGGCCCTGGTGCTTGTCGCGGTTCTCGGCCCTGGCCTCGTCAACGCCATGATCGCCATCGCCTTTGTGCTGCAGCCGCATTTCGCCCGGCTCACCCGCGCCGCCGTGATGGCCGAGAAGACCCGCGAATATGTCGTCTCGGCCAAGGTCGCCGGGGCCAGCCATCTCAGGCTGATGCTGGTCACCATCCTGCCCAACTGCATCGCGCCGCTGATCGTGCAGGCGACGCTGTCCTTCTCCAACGCCATCCTCGAGGCGGCGGCCCTTGGCTTCCTCGGCATGGGCGCGCAGCCGCCGACGCCGGAATGGGGAACCATGCTGGCCGAAGCGCGCGAGTTCATCCTGCGCGCCTGGTGGGTGGTGACCTTCCCGGGCCTCGCCATCCTGATCACCGTCTTCGCCATCAACCTGATCGGCGACGGCCTGCGCGACGCGCTCGACCCCAAGCTGAAGAGGTCGTGAGCATGCCTCTGCTCGAGATCAAGAACCTCACCGTTTCCTTCGACACCGCGGCCGGACCGTTCATGGCCGTGCAAGGCATCGACCTCTCGATCGAGCCGCGCGAAGTGCTGGCGATTGTAGGCGAGTCCGGTTCCGGCAAGTCCGTGGCGATGCTCGCGGTGATGGGCCTGTTGCCCAACACGGCAACCGTCAAGGCAGACCGCATGGCCTTCGACGGCGTCGATCTCCTGAAGCTCAGCCCGTCCGAACGCCGCAAGATCGTCGGCAAGGACATCTCGATGATCTTCCAGGAGCCGATCGCCAGCCTCAATCCGTGCTTCACCGTCGGCTTCCAGATCGAGGAGGTGCTGCGCTTCCATATGGGTATGGATCGCGCTCAGCGGCGGGCCCGCGCCATCGAATTGATGAAGCTGGTCGGCATCGCCGATCCGGAAGAACGGCTGAGCTCGTTTCCGCACCAGATGTCGGGCGGCCAATGCCAGCGCGTCATGATCGCCATCGCTATCGCCTGCAATCCGAAACTGCTGATCGCCGACGAGCCGACGACGGCGCTCGACGTCACCATCCAGAAGCAGATCCTCGATCTGCTGGTTTCGCTGCAGGCCAAATACGGCATGGGCCTGATCATGATCACCCACAATATGGGCGTGGTGGCCGAGACCGCCGATCGCGTCATCGTCCAGTACAAGGGCCGCAAGATGGAAGAGGCCGACGTGCTGTCGTTGTTCGAATCGCCGAAAAGCAATTACACGCGGGCGCTGTTGTCGGCTTTGCCGGAGAACGCCGTCGGCGACCGGCTGCCGACCGTTTCCGACATGCTGTTCGAGCCGGCCCCCTCTGCCGCGGGAGCCGCCTCATGAACACCACGGTCCTCGAAGGCAAGAACATTGTCCGCGACTACCACATCGGTGGTGGCCTGTTCACCGGGCCGCGTACCGTGCACGCGGTCAAGGGCGTCTCGTTCAAGGTCGACAAGGGCAAGACGCTGGCCATCGTCGGCGAAAGCGGCTGCGGCAAGTCCACGCTCGCCCGCATCATCACGCTGATCGATCCGGCGACGTCAGGCGACCTGTTCATCGACGGCAACAAGGTCGATATCGCCAAGGGCGGATTGACCAAAGAGATGCGCCGCAAGGTCCAGATCGTCTTCCAGAACCCCTATGGATCGCTCAATCCGCGCCAGAAGATCGGCGACGTGCTGGGCGAGCCGCTTTTGATCAACACCGACAAGCCGGCGGCCGAGCGGCGCGACCTGGCGATGAAGATGCTGAAGAAGGTCGGCCTCGGTCACGAGCACTACAACCGCTACCCGCACATGTTCTCGGGCGGCCAGCGCCAGCGCATTGCCATTGCCCGTGCGCTGATGCTCAACCCAAGCCTGCTGGTGTTGGACGAGCCGGTCTCGGCGCTAGATCTTTCCGTGCAGGCACAGGTGCTCAACCTGCTCGCCGACCTGCAGGACGAGTTCCAGCTGACCTATGTCTTCATCAGCCACGATCTGTCCGTGGTGCGCTACATCGCCGACGATGTGATGGTGATGTATTTCGGCGAAGCGGTCGAATACGGCTCGCGCGACGAGGTCTTCGCCGACCCCAAGCACAGCTACACCAGGACGCTGTTCGCCGCGACCCCGCGCGCCGACGTCGCCTCGATCAAGGCAAGACTGGCGAAGAAGAAGGCGGCTTGAGCCAAAACCCAATTACTCTGAACGATTGAGTTTTGCCCGAACACGACTTACGTCTTCCGCGAAGTGGACGGCAGCTTTGCGCCCAAGTCGTCCACCAAACTCTGTTTGCGCGATGCCTGAAAGCTGATAGCAAACCGATCGCGTTTATCTGAGGAAGTCAGTGACCACTTTCACCGTGGCGACCGGATTCTCCTCCATGATCCAATGTCCCGAACCGGGAATGACGCCCTCGGTAACGTTGTCCGCGGCGAAGCGCATCACCGTCGCCATTTGAGTACCGAACGACATTTCTCCTCCGATTGCCAGCAAGGGCATCTTCAGCTTTCCTGACGTTTCCAGGATCGCCTTGTTGTCGAGCGCGTCCTGGTCGAAGGCTGCGAACTGCGCGAAGCCGGAGTGCATCGCGCCCGGCAAAGCGTAGAGAGCGGCATAGTGCTCACGGGACGCTTCGTCGAAATGTGATGGATCGGCAGAAAACTCGTTCCAAAATCGGTCGAGATAAATCCGCTCCCGACCTGCCACGAGCCGCTCCATATCCGGTCCACCGAACCTGAAATGCCAGAGAAGCGGGTTCTTGAGTATTTCTTCCCAGGGGCCGACGCCGGGAACAGGTGCGTCGATCAGCACAAATTTGGACACCTGATCCCGATGCTGCGCAGCAAAGGCAAAACCCACCATATTGCCAATGTCATGCGTGACGAGATCGACGCTTTGGATATTTAGGCTGCGCAGGACTGCTTCCATGTCGGCAGCCTGAGTTTTCTTGTCGTAGCCAGTCTCAGGATGAGACGACAGACCCATGCCACGTAGATCCGGCACGACGACCATGTGATCCTTTGCCATTTCAACGGCGAGCGGCTCCCACATGTCTCCCGTCTCACCGTACCCGTGCAGCATTAGTACCGCAGGACCGGAACCACCTACGCGCACGTGGATCGTCACACCGTCCGTCTTGACCTCGCGCGTTTCGAAGCTGGCCGGAAACGGTTTAACGTTGGCGCTGGCGGTCTGCGTGGCCAGCAACAGCGCAGTACAAAAGATCAACAGCTTCGACATCGCTTCACTTCCCCATTATCTACCGATCGGTATATAAAAGGCAGATCGATTCACGCGTCAAGCGATAATATACCAGTCGGTACAATAAAGAGAGTGAGTGACTATGGGCAGGCCGAGAGAGTTCGATACCGAGAAAGCACTCGTGCAGGCGATGCGGCTTTTCTGGCGCAAGGGCTACGAGGGCACATCGCTGACTGACCTTACTGAAGAGCTAGGCATTACGCGCCCCAGTCTCTACGCGGCGTTCGGCAACAAGGAAGAGTTGTTCCTGAAGGTGCTCGACCGCTATGACCGCGAGACGTCGCATTTCATCCAGAATGCCTTGGACGCGCCAACTGCACGCGCGCTTGCTGCGGGGCTGATATATGGTGCATGCGCGTTCCACTCCGACACGAGAAATCCGCCAGGTTGCCTTATGGTGCATGGTGCCCTGATAGGGAGCGACGACAGCGCGTCGGCCCGCAAGGAGACAAATCTTCGACGCGGGCAACTTAGAAACCAGATAGCTAAACGTCTCGAACGTGCTCAGATAGACGGTGATGTCGGCAAGGACACCGATACAGCTGCCCTCTCAGGATACCTGGTTGCAATTCTGCGCGGCATCGCCGTCGAGGCCGCGAGCGGAGCCCAGCCAGACGAACTCCACCGCATCGCTGATATCGCGATGAGAGCCTGGCCGACCCAATAGCCATTCTACCGATAAATGCTGACAGTCCGTTGTCGGCCCCGTTCCCATCGTTCCGAAATGCATATCCGAATGGCCGCTTCTGGCGCGGTCCTAGCGTCCATTTCTGACCAGCCATTTGCGGCTGCCAGCCGACCGAGTTTTGACTTGGAGCGTTTTCAGCTAGGTGGAATAACTTGGCGTCGCACCAAATGCGCTGAAGGTAGATGGAGCCCACGCCGGTTCGGCCTGACTGCATCTCGCTCTAGACGCCGATCACGACAGCTTGGCGATGATGGCGCGCAGCGCCTCGCCGAACTTGTGGATTTCGCCCACGGTGTTGTAGTGGACCAGGGAGGCGCGGATGGCGCCGCTGTCCATTGAGAGGTTGAGACGCTTCATCAGTCGCGGCGCGTACATGTGGCCGTCGCGGATGCCGATCTGCATCTCGGCCATTTCCTCGACGACCCGCTGCGGCGACAGTCTGCCGATGTTGAAGCAGAAGGTCGGCACACGCTCATTGATGCGGGCCTCGTCGGCAACGCCGTAGATGGTCGCGCCGCAACCTTTCAGCACGGCCAGCATCTCACGCGCCAGCACCAGCTCATAGTCGCGGATGGCGCCCATGCCGGCAACGATGTTGTCGCGCCGCGAGCGGTTGTTGGACGGCGCCAGATTGCGGCCGATCAGTTCAAGATACTGCACGGCGGCATCCATTCCGGAAACGTTCTCGTAGATGAAGGTGCCGGCCTCGACCTTGTAGGGCGGCTCGTCGGGGATGAAATCCTCGCGGAAGGTCGGCAGCCGCTTCAGCGTTTCGAAACGGCCCCACAGGAAGCCCATATGCGGCGAGAAATTCTTGTAACCGGAGCAGACGAGATAGTCGCAATCCCAGGCCTGCACGTCGATCAGCCCGTGCGGTCCGTAATGCACGCAGTCGAGGAACACTTCGGCGCCGGCCGCATGTGCGATCTCGGCCACCGCGGCGACATCGACGATCGAGCCGATCGAATGCGCGGTGACCGTGCTGGCGACGAGACGGGTGCGGTCGGAAACCAGCGGGCGAAGGTCGTCGACATGCAGATTGCCGTCCTCGCGCATGCGCCACCATTTGAACTTTGCACCGGCGGACTCCAGAGCCAGCCAGGTCGCGATGTTGGCATCATGGTCCATGTCGGTGATGACGATCTCGTCGCGCTCCTGCAGCATCTGACCGATGCCGAGGCTGACCAGGCGGATGAACGAGGTGGCGTTCATGCCGAAGCAGATTTCCGCCGGGCTATAGGCGTTGATGAGCAGCGCGACGCTTGTCCGCGCATCGGCGACCGACTGGTCGACAGTGACGCTGCGGCCATAACGGCCGCCACGCTGCACATTGTGCGAAACCAGATGGTTGGTCACCGCGTCGAGCACGCTCTGCGGAATTTGCGCGCCGGCGGCATTGTCCAAGAAGATGAAGTCGCCAGCCCGCTGTAAAGCTGGAAACATGGCGCGGATGGCGTCGACGGGGAACGCGGTGGCATTCGCATTGTCGGTCTGGTGCTTGTTCACGGGTAGGCTCCTGCAAAGGACTTGGGCGGGGATCAGGTGGCGGAGGTCAGCGCTTCTTTTCGGTCTTGAAGCGCTCTTCAAGCAGGCTGACGAGGCGGACCATCGGCCAGAGGAAGATGAGATAGACGAGGGCTGCGCCGATCAGCGGCGAGGGGTTGGCGTAGAGCGACTGCGCGTTGGTCGCCTCCTTCAAGAGTTCCGGCAGCGCCACGGTGGAGGCGAGCGAGGTGTCCTTGAACATCGAGACGCAGTTGCTGGTCATCGGCGGGATGACGACGCGGATCGCTTGCGGCAGCACCACCTTGCGCAAGGTCAGGAGGAACGGCAGGCCAAGCGCCTGCGACGCCTCGAACTGGCCACGCGGAATGCTTTCGATGCCGGAGCGGAACACTTCGGCCGAGTAAGCCGACATGATGAAGGCGAAGGCAGTCACCGCCGACGCCCAGGACGACAGGCGTATGCCGAGGAAGGGCAGCGCGTAGTAGATCAGGATCAGCACGACCAGCACCGGCAGGGCGCGGAAGATGTCGGTGTAGCCGACCGCGAGCCAGCGCAGCGGCTTCGGCGCATAGAGCCGCACCAGGCTGATCCCCAGGCCGATGGGGATCCCGATGCCGATGCTCAAAATGCCGAGCAGCAGCGTGTTCAGGAAGCCGCGCAGCAGCGCCGGCAGGCTGGACATGATGACGTCGGGGTTAAAGAAGGTATCCAGCAGCGACATGGGAGCGTTCCCGAACCCGAGAGCAATCATGCTCAGGTTAAAACCAATATGCCTCGCAGATGGCGAGGCAGTCGGCGCGGAAGCCGGCGCTGGAGCATGAAATGAATCGTGCCGGCCTGGAAAGCCGGCACGATGTCAGCGCAGCTTTCAGATCAGGCCTTCGGCAGCGGCATTTCCTTCATGGTCGAGGAGTCGGCCGGCGCGTCGCTGCCGAACCACTTCTTGTGGATGGCGGCCAGGGTGCCGTCCTTCTTCATCGCGCTCAGCGCATCGTTCAGCTTGCCGAGCAGCGGGTGGTCCTTGGTCATCATCAGGCCGTATTGCTCACCGGTCTTGATGCGCTCCTTGACGACCAGGTCCTTCATCTTGGTGAAGGAATACTCCATGCCCGGAATGTCGCTGACGGCCGCATCGACGCGGCCGGCGCTGAGGTCGAGGAGCAGGTTCTGCTGCGTGTCGTAGCCCTTCACGTCGCTGAAGCCATCGGCTTCCTGATGCGCCTTGACCCAGGTTTCGCCGGTCGAGCCGGACAGCACGCCGATGATCTTGCCCTTGAGGTCGGCCTCGGCCTTGATCGCGCTGTCGGTCTTGGTGGCGATGCCCATGTCCGAATCATAATAGGGCTGCGTGAACGACTGTGACTTCAGCCGCTCCGCCGTGATGGTGATCGACGAGATGGCGACGTCGATGCGCTTCGAGGTGGTGGCGGCAAACAGTGCCTGGAAACCGAGATCGGCGATGTCGGTGGTCATGCCGATGCGCTTGGCGGCTTCGTTGACGATGTCGACTTCAAAGCCTTCGAAAGTGCCGCTCTCGTTCTTGTACTCGAAGGGTGGATTGGTCGGGTAGGCGCCGACATTGAGCACATCGGCGGCATAAGCGGTGGCGGGGCCGGCGGCGATGCCGATGGCGGCGGCGAGAAGAAGCAATTTGCGACGTGTGAAGCTCATTTGTGTTCCCTCTGTTGTTGATCGGGCGGGTTGCTCCCGCACGGTTTTTTGCCGCCCCGCACCGCAGGGCGTCAATTCATGGCAGCGACCAATGCGGTCATGGTTGGCGACGTTTTTTGTTGCAGATCGCGGATCTGCGCGCGCACGTCATCGAAGGCATGGCGCGCATTGGATGATGACTGGGACAGTATGAACGACAAGAACTGAGACTCCCACCCGGAGCACCCACGATGGACTGGCCGGCACGATGGACTGGTCTGCACGATGGACTGGCCGGCAAGCCCGTCCGGCAAGGCAATCGCCATCGACTGTGGAATGCTTATCCAAAGTGCGGCGCTTTTCAAGGCGAAAGTTTTAAGCTTAAAAAGCTGCGGTGTCGGTTGCGTGGCGGACACCGTGCGGCCCGCTGGAACCGATACCCGCGAGCGATGGCGACCCGAAGCTATTTCAGGCTTGAAATATCTCGGCACGGGCCTAGCGTGTGCTCTCTCGCCGGGAGGTCGCGACATGAACAAACCACACCCTTTGCACGGCCCGAACAGATTGAAGCTTGGCGTCTTTTCGACCAATGCCGATGGCGGCCTTGCTATCACAGACGTTCCGGAACGCTGGACGGCAAACTGGCAGGACAATGTGACCGCGGCCCAGATCGCCGACCGCGCAGGGCTGGAGTTCATGCTGCCGATCGCGCGCTGGCGCGGTTTTGGCGGCCGCAACAAGGTGCGCGAATGGTCGTTCGAAACCTTCACATGGGCGGCGGCGCTTGCTGTGGCTACCGAGCAGATCGGCCTGTTCATGACCGTGCATGTGCCGCTGGTGCATCCGCTCTATGCCGCCAAGGCGCTGGCGACGGTCGACCATATCAGCCAGGGCCGCGCGGGCTTGAACATCGTCTGCGGCTGGAACCCGAAGGAATTCGGCATGTTCGGCACGCCGCTGGTCGAGAAGGGCTATGACCAGGCGGCCGAATGGATCGAAATCCTCGAAAAGCTCTATGCCTCGGCCGAACCGCTCGATTACGAAGGCACCTATTATCGCCTCAAGGAGGCTGTCAGCCGGCCGGCCAGCCTGCAGGTTCCCCGCCCCGTGACCATGAACGCCGCATTCGGCGGGCCGGGCCGCGATTTCGCCGCCGCCCGGTGCGATTATCTGTTCACGACCTTTTCGGAAATGAGCGATGCCGGCAAGCATGTCGCCGATATCAGCGAGCGGGCCGACAAGGCAGGCCGTGATGTCGGTGTCTACACGGTGGCGCATGTCGTCTGCCGCCCTACCATGGAAGAGGCGCAGGCCTACTACACGCGCTATGCCGTCGATATGGCCGACCACGATGCGGTCGATGCCCATATGGCCGGCAAGAAGGAATTCTCGCAGTCCCACGACCCGCACGCCTATGACCGCTACCGGCAGCGCTTCGCCGGCGGCGCCGGCACCTACCCGCTGATCGGAACGCCTGAAACGATCGCCGCCGACATGGCCGCCATCGCCGGACACGGCTACCAGGGCATCGCGCTGTCCTTCGTCAACTACACGCAAGAACTGCCCTATTTCTGCGATCACGTACTGCCGATTTTACGGCAAGCGGGACTGCGCGTATAGCCGAAGGTGTGTTGAGATTCAGGTCAGGCCGAGTCGAAAACGGTGGGTTACGAGAACCGGAGCGGAGCGTACTTTTCGTACGCGAGCACCGGAAGCGCAGGAAGCTGCCGTTTGCAGACCGGCATCACCTGAATATCAGTACACCTATTCCGGGATGACGGCAGTTGCCTGAATCTCCACCTTGGCGCGGTCTTCGACCAGCGCCATCACCTGCATGGCGGCCATCGCCGGAAAGTGCCGGCCGATCACCTCGCGATAGGCCTCGCCAATGCCCCTGAGGTTGGCCAGATACTCGGCCTTGTCGGTGAAATACCAGGTCATCGAGGTGATGTGCTGCGGCCCCGCACCGGCCTCGGCCAGCACCGCCACGATGTTCTGAAGCGTCTGTCGCACCTGGCCAACGAAGTCGTCGGTCTCGAACTGGCATTGGCCGTTCCAGCCGACCTGTCCACCAACGAAGACGAGCTGTCCGCGTGCCGCGACGCCATTGGCGTAACCGACAGGTTTTGCCCAGCCTTCCGGCTGCAGAATCGTATGCATTCAAAACCTCCCGGTACCCAAAAAACCAAGTCTCAAAAATCGCTCGTCGATTTCCAGCCGTCAGGCCGCGCCCATTACTTGCCGCGCGATCACCACTTTCTGCACGTCGGAGGCACCCTCGTAGATGCGCAGCGAGCGGATCTCGCGATACAGGCTTTCGACGATATGGCCTTTGCGGACGCCGTCGCCGCCATGCAACTGCACGGCCTTGTCGATCACCTCTTGCGCCTTGTCGGTGGCAAACAGCTTGGCCATCGCCGCCTCGCGGGTGACCCGCGCGGCGCCCATGTCCTTGGTCCAGGCGGCGCGGTAGACCAGCAGCGCCGCCGCATCGATGTCGAGCGCCATGTCGGCGATGTGGCCCTGCACCATTTGCAGTTCGCCCATCGGGGCACCGAACAGCTTGCGCTCGGCCACGCGTTTGATGCTCTCGTCCAGCGCGCGGCGGGCAAAGCCGAGCGCCGCCGCACCGACGGTCGAGCGGAACACGTCGAGCACCGACATGGCGATACGGAAGCCGTCGCCGGGCTTGCCGATCCGCGCAGCGGCAGGCAGGCGGACCTGGTCGAAAGACAGGCGCGCCAGCGGGTGCGGCGCGATCACTTCCAGCCGTTCGGCGATGCCAAGGCCCCTGGCGTCGCCAGGCACGAGGAAGGCGGAAAGCCCCTTGGCGCCCGGCGCCTCGCCGGTGCGGGCAAAGACGACATAGAGGTCCGCGATGCCGCCATTGGAGATCCAGGTCTTTTCACCCGACAGAACGTAATTGTCGCCGTCGCGGGTCGCCGTCATTTCCGTGTTGGCGACATCCGATCCCGAGCGCGGTTCCGACAGGGCGAAGGCGGATATCGCCTTTCCGGCACGCGTCTTCGCAAGCCATTGCTGCTGGTGCGGCGTGCCGAACAGGCTGAGCGCGCCGGTACCAAGCCCCTGCATGGCGAAGGCGAAATCGGCCAACCCGTCATGACGGGCGAGTGTCTCGCGCGTGATACACAAAGTGCGGACGTCGAGGGGGCCAGGATTGTCTGGGTCGATCGCCGTCGGCTTCAGCCAGTCGTCTCGCCCGAGCTTGCTGACCAGCTCGCGGCAGGCGGCGTCGACATCATGGTGGGAGACCGGCAGGTTTTTCGCGCACCATACGTCGAGCTGCTCGGCCCACTTGCGATGGCGGTCTTCGAAGAACGGCCAGGAGAGGAAGGAGCGGTCAGGCATGGGTGCTTCCACCGCTATTCTCCAGGCCCTGCGCTCTACGGCGCCGGCAGGACAGAGGGGAGCGCTGTCCCGCCGACGTCTCCACGGAATGCATCATCCTCAATCCCCCTCGAACACCGGCTTTTCCTTGGCCACGAACGCCTTGTAGGCGCGCTCGAAATCGCGGGTCTGCATGCAGATCGCCTGTGCCTGGGCTTCCGCCTCGATCGCCTGGTCGAGACCCATCGACCATTCCTGGTTGAGCTGCGTCTTGGTGATGCCGTGTGCAAAGGTCGGGCCGGAGACGATGCGCGCCGCCATATCGAGCGCGTCGGCCTCCAGCGAGGCGGCATCGACCAGCCGGTTGTAGAAACCCCAGCGTTCGCCTTCCGCCGCCGTCATGGTGCGGCCTGTGTAGAGCAGTTCTGCGGCGCGGCCCTGGCCGATGATGCGCGGCAGGATCGCGCAGGCGCCCATGTCGCATCCGGCGAGGCCGACGCGGGTGAACAGGAACGCGGTCTTGGCTTCCGGCGTGGCGATGCGGATATCGGAGCTCATCGCAATGATGGCGCCGGCGCCGACCGCGACGCCGTCGACCGCAGCAATGATCGGCTTGCCGCAATTCAGCATCGCCTTGACGAAATCGCCGGTCATGCGGGTGAAGGCGAGAAGCTGCTTCATGTCCATATTGACCAGCGGGCCGATGATGTCGTGGACATCACCGCCGGAGCAGAAATTGCCGCCATTGGAGAGGAACACCACGGCGTCGACATCGTCGGCATAGACGAGGTCGCGGAACGTGTCGCGGAGTTCCGCATAGCTGTCGAAGGTCAGCGGGTTCTTGCGCTCCGGCCGGTCGAGCCGGACCTTGGCGATCCTGCCCTCGACCTCCCACAGGAAATGCTTCGGCTTGCGCCCGGCCATTGCGGTCATTCGCGTCCCTCCCAGTTGCTGCGGAACGAGGTCAGCATGCCGGTCAGCCGGCGCGCGTCGTCCTCGCTGACCTTGCCCAGCAATTCGCCGATCCAGCCTTCATGCGCCGCAGCGATGGCGGCAAATGCCTGCGCGCCTTCCTCGGTCAGCCGCACCATCGACGTGCGGCGGTCGCCATTGCGCCTTGCGCGGGCGACAAGTCCTTCCGAAACCAGCCGGTCGACGATGCCCGTGACATTGCCGTTGGAGACCAGCAGGAAACGCGACAGGTCGCTCATCAGCATGCCTTCCGGCGCGCGATAGAGGGCGGCCATCACGTCGAAGCGCGGCAGCGTCGTGTTGAACTCCTTCTTCAGCCGTTCGCGCAGCTCGGCCTCGATCGTGCGCGAGGCGCGCAGCAGCCTGATCCACAGACGCAAGCGGTCCTTGCCGGGTCCCGACGGCGCGGGCAGGGGGCCGGCTACCATGTTTCGCCTCCTGAGATGGAAATCGCCTGTCCCGTTATCGACTGGGCGGCGTCGCCGCAGAGCCACAGCACGGCCGCGGCGACCTCATCCGGCTGGATGAAGCGGCCTTGCGGGTTGGTCGAGGCGAGGCTTGACCGCGCTTGCTCGACCGAGCGGCCGGTCTTCTCGATGATGCGCTGGATGGACTCTTCCAGCATTTCGGTTTCCACAAAGCCTGGGCACACCGCGTTGACGGTGATGCCCGATTTTGCCGTTTCGGCGGCAAGCGCCCGCATCAGGCCAACGACGCCATGCTTGGCGGCGACGTAAGACGCGACGTAGGCGTAGCCTTTCAGGCCGGCGGTCGAGGCGATGAAAACAATTCGTCCTGTTTTCCGCGCCGCCATTCCGGCCAGCGCCGGCTTCACCGTCAGGAAGGCGCCGGTCAGATTGACGTCGAGCGTCCGCTGCCACTCGCTGAGCGCGGTTTTGTGCGCCGGGGCGCTGCCGGCCATGCCGGCATTGGCGACGACGATGTCGAAGGGGCCGCGCGCGGCTTGCGCCGTCTCGTAGAGCGCCGCCATTGCCACTTCGTCGGTGACATCGGCGGCAATGCCGAAGATGCGGCCGTTCTCCCCGGCCACCTCAGTGAGCTCGGCTTCCCGGCGGCCGCAGATGGTGACATCGATGCCGGCAGCAGCCAGCGCCAGCGCGATGGCCCGCCCGACGCCGGAGCCACCGCCGGTGACCAGCGCATGCTTGCCGGGTATCGTCGCGGCGGTACTCATACTTTCAGCCCCGCTGCGGCGTCGCGCTCGGCCAGACGGTAGAGCTGGTCGCGCCCGGGCAGATAGGGATCTGGCCATTTGACACCACGGTCGCCGAGCGTCACGGCGGCATGCAGTGTCCAGTAGGGATCGGTGAGATGCGGCCGTGCCAGCGCCACCAGATCGGCGCGGCCGGCCATCAGGATCGAATTGACATGGTCCGGCTCGTAGATGTTGCCGACCGCCATCGTCGCCATGCCGACTTCGTTGCGGATGCGGTCGGAAAACGGCGTCTGGAACATGCGGCCATAGACAGGCTTGGCCAGTGCCGAGGTCTGGCCTGCCGAGACGTCGCAGATGTCGACGCCGGCCTCGTGCAGCAGCCGTGCGATCTCGACCGCGTCGGCCGGTGTGACGCCCTCGATGCCGACCCAGTCATTGGCCGAAATGCGCATCGAGATCGGCTTCTCCGCCGGCCAGGCGGCGCGCACCGCGCGGAAGATTTCGAGGGGATAGCGCATGCGATTATCCAGCGAACCGCCATATTCATCCGTGCGCCGGTTGGTGACCGGCGTGATGAAGGACGACAAAAGATAGCCGTGTGCGGCGTGGATCTCGAGCATGTCGAAGCCGCAACGAGCGGCCATCTCGGTGGATGCGACGAATTCGTCGCGCACACGGTCCATGTCGGCGCGATCCATCGCCTTCGGCACCTGATTCTGCGGCGACCACGCGACAGCCGAGGCCGCCATCACAGGCCAGTTGCCCGAGGTCAACGGCATGTCGGTGCCTTCCCAGCCGAGCCGGGTCGAGCCCTTGGCGCCGGAATGGCCGATCTGGGCGCAGATCTTCGCCTCGGTCTCGGTGTGGACGAAATCGACCAGCCGCTTCCATGCCACCTCATGCTCGGGCGCATAGAACCCCGGACAACCGGGCGTGATCCGCCCTTCCGGGCTGACGCAGGTCATCTCGATATAGATGAGGCCGGCGCCGCCCTTGGCCCGCTCGGCATAATGGGTGAAATGCCAGTCGGTCGGACAGCCGTCGACGGCCTTGTACTGCGCCATCGGCGAAACGACGACGCGGTTCTGCAGCCTCATGTCGCGAAGCTTGAACGGCGCGAACATCGGCGCGCGGCGCAGGCTGTTGCCGCCGGCGCCCGCCTGGCGCTGGAACCATTCCTCCGCGCTTTCAAGCCATTCGGCATCGCGCAGTCGCAGATTCTCGTGGCTGATGCGCTGCGAGCGGGTCAATAGCGAATAGTTGAACTGCACCGGATCGAGGCCGAGATAGCGCTCGACCTCCTCGAACCATTCCAGCGAATTGCGCGCCGCCGATTGCAGCTTCAGCACCTCGGTGCGGCGGGCATCCTCATATTTACGGAAGGCGGCATCCAGGTCCGGCTCGGTTTCGACATATTCGGCCAGCGCCACGGCACTTTCCAGTGCCAGCTTGGTGCCGGAGCCGATCGAGAAATGGGCTGAGGCCGCCGCATCGCCCATCAGCGCCAGATTCTTGTAGGACCAGCGCTCGCACAGCACGCGCGGGAAATTGATCCAGGCCGAACCTCGGATGTGGTTGGCATTCGTCATCAAGGCGTGGCCGCCGAGATGTTTTTCGAAGATCCGCTCACAAAGGGCGATCGATTCCTGCTGCGACATCGCGCCGAAGCCGAAGGCAGCCCAGGTCTGTTCGCTGCACTCGACGATGAAGGTCGCGGTGTCGCTGTCGAACTGGTAGGCGTGCGCCCACACCCAGCCATGCTCGGTCTTCTCGAAGATAAAGGTGAAGGCGTCGTCGAACTTCTGGTTGGTGCCGAGCCAGACGAACTTGCATTTGCGGGTGTCGATGTCGGGCTTGAAGATGTCGACGAAACTGTTGCGCGCCCTGGAGTTCAGGCCGTCGGCCGCGACAACCAGATCATGCGTCTCCATGTAGGGCTTGGGATCTGCAATGTCGGTCTCGAACATCAGCTTGACGCCGAGTTCGCGCGCCCGGCGCTGCAGCAGGACCAGCAGCCGCTTGCGGCCGATGCCGCAGAAACCGTGACCTGACGAGACCGTGCGCACGCCGTCATGGATGACGGCGATGTCGTCCCAGTAGGCAAAGTGCTTCTTGATCCAGACAGCGCTGACCGGGTCGTTTTTCGACAGATTGTCGAGCGTCTCGGCCGACAGCACGACGCCCCAGCCGAACGTGTCGTCGGCGCGGTTGCGCTCGAACACCGTCACATCGTGCGCGGCGTCCCTCAGCTTCATCGAAATGGCAAAGTAGAGGCCGGCTGGTCCGCCGCCGAGAACCGCAACCTTCATGTCTGCGATCTCCTCTTCGCTTGCTGGAGTTCAGTATCGCGCCGGCAACAAGATATTTCAAGCTTAAAGTTTTATATCAAAACGATTATCCTGACATGGCGAAAGCGCGCCTGCGTGTCATCGCGCAAGCGCGCTGCCGGATCACTTTTCCGGGTTCTTCGGGCTCCACAGCACCGTCTCGGCGTCCTTCTCATAGGCCATGCCATCGGGATAGCTGATCGCTTCCAGTTGCAGTCCCCACGGCGCCTGGAAATAGAGGATGGTCTGGCCGGCGGCCGGCCCTTCCTTGACCGGCAGCGGCCCCATCCGCGTCTTGACGCCCTTGCCTTCGAGATAGGCTTTGGCGGCAGCGACGTCGTCGACATAGAAGGCGATGTGGAAGCCGCCAATGTCGCTGTTCTTCGGCGTCAGGTCCTTCTGGTCCGGTGCTGTGTATTTGAACAGCTCTATGTTCGATCCATAGCCGCAGCGCACCATGGTGACCTCTTCGATCACCGCCTTCGGGTCGACGCCCAGGAGATCCTGCATGAAGGTGCCCTTGTCGTCGGCGAACGGACCGAACGACATCGCCTTCTTGCAGCCGACCACTTCGGTGAAGAAGTCGACCGCTTGCTTCATGTCGGGAACGGTGATGCCGGTGTGGTCGTGGCCGCGCATGCCCGGGATCGAATCCGCCGAGGCCATGCCGGCGCTGCCGAGCATCGCGGCGGCCAGCGTTGCAATTGCGATAGTGGTCTTCATGTCAGTCCTCTCCATTTGGCGGGACTTGGGTCTTTGTGGTCGCACGCCCGAGGCCCGCTCTTCGGCGTGCGTATGCATTCATGTCGGCGCCTTGGCGGCGGCGGGGATGTCCAGCCAGCCAGCATCGATCTCGGGCAGCGGAATGGCTGCGATCAGGTCGCGCGTGTAGGCCTGCCGTGGATTGTCGAACAAGACGTCGGTGGTGCTCGCCTCGACGATCACGCCCTCGCGCATGACGATCACTTGCCGGCACAGCCGCCGAATGACCGACAGATCGTGGCTGATGAAAGCGACGGTCAGGCCCATCTCCGCCGCCAGCTTCTCCAGCAGGGTGAGGATCTGCGCCTGCGTCGACACGTCGAGGCCGGAGACGATCTCGTCGGCCAGCACGAATTTCGGCGACAGCGCCAGCGCGCGCGCAATGCCGACGCGCTGGCGCTGGCCGCCCGAC
>NZ_RZTC01000003.1:86398-99269 GCF_004023165.1 Mesorhizobium sp. M7A.F.Ca.MR.176.00.0.0
CCCCGACAGTTCGTGGCGGTAGCGGCTGGCGAAACTTTGCGGCAGGCCGACACGCTGCAGCGCCTCAGCCACGCGCGCCTTGAGATTGTCGCCGAGGCCATTCTGCTTGAGCGGTGCGGCGATGATGCTGGCAATGGTGCGGCGCGGGTTGAGCGACGACATCGGATCTTGAAAAATCATCAGAAGGTTGCGGCGCAGCGGCCGCAGCTCCGCTTCCGGCAGATGGGTGATGTCGCGACCGTCGAAAGTGACGCTGCCGGCGTTGGGCTCCAGCAGGCGCACCAAGGCGCGGCCGAGCGTCGACTTGCCGGAACCGGATTCGCCGACAATGCCGGTCACCGAGCCCTTGGGCAGGTCGAAATCCAGGCCCTTCAGGATTTCGACCAATGGCGCGCGGCCGATCAGTGGCTTGCGCGTCATGTCGGGCAGCGCGACCTTCAGCCCGCGCACGGAGAACAACGGTTCAACCATGCGGCCGCCTCCAGGCTTGGTCTGCGGCAGCAATCTCTGAAGCAAGCCCGGCTAGCACCGCCTCGTCCACCGGCTTCAGCGAGGCGAAAGGATCGGTGTAGCGTGGCGTCGCCGCCATCAGCGCTCGCGTGTAGGGGTGCTGCGGTGCTGCGAAGAGGGCCGCCGTGTCGGCCTCCTCCACCACCTTGCCGGCATAAAGCACCGAGACCCTCTGGCTGATCTTGGCGACGACGCCGAGATCATGGGTGACGAACAGGATCGCCGTGCCATGCTCGAGCTGCAACTGCACGATCAGCCGCAGGATTTGTTTTTGCACGGTCACATCAAGCGCCGTGGTCGGCTCGTCGGCGACGATCAGCCTTGGCTCCGCGGCGAAGGCGGCAGCGATCAGCACGCGCTGGCGCATGCCGCCGGAAAGTTCGTGCGGATAGCTCTTCAGCACGCGGTCGGGATCGCGGATTTGCACCTCGTCCAGCAATTGCCGGATGCGGGTATCGGCCTTCTCGCCACTCCAGCCGAGGATGCGCACCAGCCGGTCGGTCATCTGCGAGCCGATGCGCCGCGACGGGTTGAGCGCGGTCAGCGGGTCCTGCGGGATCAGCGCCGTGCGCGCCCCGATCAGCGTGCGTCGTGCCTTGGGTTGCAATTTGCCGAGGTCTTCACCCTCGAGCAGCATGTCGCCTTCGACAATGCGCACGCTCGACGGCAGCACACCGAGCACCGCCTTGCCGATCATCGTCTTGCCAGCGCCGCTCTCGCCGACCAGCGCGCGCACTTCGCCGGGCTGAACGGAGAGCGACACCGAGCGCAGCACGCGCTGGCCGTTGGGCAGCACCGCACTCAGATCCCTGATGTCGAGGCAGGCGCTCATCGCAGCACCGGATCGAAACGCGTCTTCAGCGCCTCGCCGAACTGGCTGAACGACAGCACGGTCAGGATCAGCGTGATCAGCGGAAACACCAGCACCCACCAGGCCTGATGGATCGACAGCCGGCCCTCGGCGATGATGCCGCCCCAGGTCGGATCGTCGGTCGAGATCGACAGATTGACGAAGGACAGGATCGCCTCGACGATGACGGCGATGCCCATTTCCAGCGACAGCAGCGCGACGATCGACGGCACCACATTGGGCAGCACTTCGCGCAGCATGATGCCGATGCGGCCGTAGCCGGCAATGCGGGCATTCTCGACATAGTCCATGCGCGACTGACCCATCGTCTCGGCACGGATCACCCGGCAGAAACGCGTCCAGTCGATGATGGCGATGGCCAGGATGACGGAACTCAAGCCCGTGCCGAGCACCGCCACCAGCAATATGGCAAACAGCACCGGCGGAAACGCCATCCAGACATCGACGATGCGCGAGATGATGCGGTCGGCCCAACCGCCGAAATAGCCTGCGATCAGGCCTAGCGTCGAACCGACCACGCAGGCGGCGATGGCTGCGGCGAATGCGACGATGAAGGCGATGCGGCCGCCGAAGATCAGCCTCGACAACAGATCGCGGCCGAGGCTGTCGGTGCCGAGCCAATAGCCGGGTTCGGCTCCATTCATCCAGAATGGCGGCAGTCGTTCCAGCATCAAATCCTGTGCCAGCGGATCCTGGGGCGCGACAAGCGGACCGAAGATCGCGGCCAACAGCGCCAGCAGCAGCCAGCCGCCGGCCAGCCACAGGCGTGGCGACACACCTCGCCTTCGAGCACGGCCCTCATCCATGGCGCAGCCTCGGATTGAGCAGCGCATACATCATGTCGACGCTGAGGTTGATCAGCACGAACAGCAGCGCGAAGACCAGCACGATGCCTTGAATCAAAGGCAGGTCGCGGTTGATGACCGCGTCAATCGCCATATTGCCGAGGCCCTCATAGGAGAACAGCCGTTCGACGATGACGGTGCCGCCGATCAGGAAGGTGAACTGCACGCCGACCAGCGTCAGCGTCGGCAGCGCGGCATTCTTCAGCGCCTCGCGCAGGATGACCTGCGTTTCCGAAAACCCCTTGACCCGCGCCAGCACGACATAGTCGAGGTCGAGCACTTCCTTCAGCGACTGTTTCAGCAGCTGCGAGATGATTGCTGCCAGCGGCAGCGCCAGCGCCACGGCCGGCATCAGCATGTGCTTCAGCAGATCCCAGGTGAGGTCGAGGCGCAGGCGCAACAGGCTCTCGAACAGATAGAACTGGGTGACGAAGGGCAGGTCGAGTTGCGGCGACACCCGCCCGGAAATGTCGAAGATCGGCACCAGAACGCCGAACAGAAGGATCAGCACCAGACCCCACAGGAAATCGGGAATGGACAGCGCCGCGCCACTGGCGATGTCGATGCCGGCCTCGACCGCCGTGCCGCGCTCGCGCGCGCCGATGATCGCCGTCGTGCCGCCGATCGCCACCGCCATCACAAGCGCGACGATGGCGAGTTCCAGCGTCGCCGGTAGACGGTTGAAGACGAGGCCGAGCACGTCCTGCCGCAGCGAGATCGAAGTGCCGAAATCGCCCCGGGCCACGCCCGACAGCCAGATGAAGAATTGCTGGACGATGGTCTTGTCGAGGCCGTAGAGCGCGCGCAGCCGGGCAATGTCGGCATCCGTCGCGCCGGGCGGCAGCATCATGGCGATCGGATCGCCGGGCGCGACGCGGATCACGACAAAGACGACGACGGCCACGCCGAACAGCGTGATCAGCATCGTCAGAAGACGGATCAGGAATCGTTGCAGGAGCATTCTGGCGCAGGCCTAATGCGTTTCAGTGATTGATCGGACGAACAGCCCCCTCATCCGGCCGCTTGCGGCCACCTTCGCCCCGAGGGGAGAAGAGGTCGCTGACGGCTGAACCAGTCTCTTCTCCCCAGCGGGGAGAAGGTGGCCCGAAGGGCCGGATGAGGGGCCCTGCGCAAGTTGGGAGAAGACACGCCGTCTCGCGACGGGGCGCCTTCCCATATTGGTCAGGCCGGGGTCATCAGGGCCGGCAGCAGCGCGCCGGACACATGCTGCACCACATTGACGCCCTTGGCATGCACGATCGGCTGCGCATACTGCATCAGCGGCAGCACATAGGCCTGCTCGGCGATGTATTTGTCGACAGCCTTCCAGCCGGCGATGCGCTTGGCCTCGTCCTTTTCGCCCCACAGCGGGTTGATCATGTCGATCAAATCCTGGCTGTCCCACACCGAATGCGGGCTCGGGCCATACATGGCAAAGCCGGTCGAGGTGGTCGGATCGCCGATGGCATTGCCCCAATTGTAGAAGGCGGCCGGCGCAAGCTTGTCGGCGGCGCGCAGTTCGTAGTGCTTGGCGATCTCGTAGACTTCGATCGTCGCCTCGATGCCGACCTTGCGCCACATGCCGACGATCGCCTGGATCATCTCATAGTCCTTGGGCTTGAAGCCCTTGGTCGTCTGGATGGTGAACTTGACCGGCTTTTCCGGCGAATAGCCGGAAGCGGCGAGCAATTCCTTGGCCTTTTCCGGATTGTGCTCGACCTTGATCGACGCGTCGTAGGATGCGTATTCCGGCGTTTCCAGCGTATCGATCGGCTGCCCGTAGCCGCGCAGCAGGCGATCGACCAGCAGCTTCTTGTCGACGGCCATCACGGCGGCCTGGCGGACGTTCTTGTCCAGCATCGCCTCGATGTCGTTGAAGAAGATCATGCCGATGTCGGAAACGTTCTTGCAGGAGCCGGCAAGCCCGTCCTTGGCGATCAGCCGGTCATACTCCTCATAGGGAATTTCGAGCGTCACTTGCGAGGAGCCGGATTCGATCTCTGCGACTCGGCTTGCCGCGTCGGCGACGAACTTGATCGTCACATTCTCGAAGGCCGGCTTGCCGCCCCAATAGTTCGGATTGGCCTTGAGCCGCAGGAAGGCGTTGCGCTCGAACTTTTCCACCATGTAGGGGCCGGTGCCGATCGGCGCCTTCTCGAAACCTTCGGCGCCGACCTTCTCGTAGTAGGCCTTCGGCATGATGTAGCCGGTCAGGAACGACATCCATTTGAAATAGACCGGGTCGAACTGCACGACGTCGCCGGTGATCTTGTTGCCGTCGATCTTGAAGTTGTTGACGTTCTTCCAGACGAACTGGATCGGGTTGCCGGTCTTTTCGTCGCCTGCCCGCTGCAGCGACCAGACGACGTCCTCGGCCGTGAACGGCGAGCCGTCATGCCAGGTCACGCCCTCGCGCACCGTCATCATGATCTTGGTGCGGTCGTCGTTCCAACCCCATTCGGTGAGCAGGCCCGGCGCGAAGGACAAATCGGGCTTCTGTGGGATGAACTGGTCGAACACCGACTGGTACAGCCCCTGGATGGTCGGGTTGACGGCCGAGGGGCCGGTGGTTGGATCCCAGGATGGCAGATTGACGTTGTAGGCGATGGTCAGTTCGCCGGCAGCCGCCCTAGCGATCGGCGGCAGGCCGACGGCGGCCACCCCGAGTGCCGCGGCGCTGTATCCCAGCAATTCACGTCTGTTGATTGTCATGGTCGTTCCCCTTGTTGGTTTTGTTTCTGCGCGCGGCGTCTTAGTTCATTGGTTCAGGCTTCTTGGGCAGCAGCGCCTTGCCCCTTGCAGCCTCAAGGAAATCCTCGGCTCCTACCTCCCGCCAAGCTGTTGTGCGAGCATGAAGCCCGACGCCGCACCGGTGCCGGCGCCCGGCCATGTCGCGGCTCCAGTGAGGTGCAGATGCGCCACCGGCGTGTTCCAGCCGGCATAGCCGCGCGCCGGGCGGAACAGGAAGTTCTGCGCCAGATGATGGCTGCCACAGACCTGGTCGCCGCCGACGAGGTTGGGGTTCTCGCGCTCGAGATCGATGGGTGAAAACACGGCGCGGCCGAGGATCTTGTTGCGCAGGCCGGGAGCATAGGTCTCGATGATGTCGAGGACACGCTCGGCGTAGGCTTCCTTCACCTTGTCCCAACGGTCCGGCGCGATCTTGCCGGCGGCATCGCCCAGGATTTCGGCGGGCAGCATGCGCACCTGCACCCACAGCACATGCTTTCCCTGAGGCGCCCGCGAGGGATCGATCGCCGTCGGCTGGCCGACGACCAGCACCGGTTCGTCCGGCAGCATGCCCGCCATCGCCTGCTGATAGGTGCGCGACATGGCGTCGAGCGAGGGCGACAGATGCACATAGGCAAACTGCCTAAGCTCCGCTCCGGCACGCCAGTCGGGCAGATCGTCCAGCGCCAGATGGATCATCATGGTGCCCGGTGCATGGCGGAATTTTTGCATCGCCGTATCGAAGCCGGCATCGCCCGAACCGTTCGCCAGCAGCTTGCCGGTCAGCGCCTTGGGCGCGACGCCGGCGATGACCGCCTTGGTGGCGCTATGCGTTTCACCCGAGGCGAGCCGCACGCCGGTAGCCTTGCCGGCCGAAACCGTGATCTCGGCCACTTCGGCATCGGTGACGATCTTGCCGCCGGCGGAGGTCACCATGCCCGACAGCGCCTTGATGATGGTGTCGGCGCCGCCCTTGCCCAGCACCATGCCGAAGCTCTGGTTGGCCATCGATTCCAGATAGGGGAAGACGGCGCCGCCGGCGATGTCCGGCGCGAAGTCGAGATGCATGCCCCAGGTGGCGAGCGTTGCCCTGATATGCGGCGACTCGAAAGTTTCCTCCAGCCAGGCGCGGGGCGAGGACAGCAGCAGCCGGCCCGTATCGAGCGCGCCGGCAATGCCCTTCTTGCGCCACAGGTTCCACGCCGTGCCGGCAAGCGCGCGGGCACTCATCGGCGAACCCAGCAGCCGGAACAGATGCTCGGCCTCCGCCGGGAAGGCGGCGACCAGCCTGCGCCATGTCTGGGCGTCGGCAGCGGAGAAGGCGGCGATGCGCGCGGCGGTCTTTTCCAGATCGTTGCTGACGCCGAACCAGCGTCCGTCGGGGAAGGCGCTGGCGAAACAGTCGACGACCGGGGCGAACTCCAGCCCCTGCGCTTTCAATTCATTTGCATATTTCCGGTGGAAGGCCGAGCCGGCGAAGAGGCTCAGATTCATCGCGCCGAAATCGTGGCGAAAGCCAGGGAGGGTGAATTCGCGCGTCTGGACGGCGCCGCCGATTGCTGCGCTGCGCTCGAAAATCCCGGTTTTCCAGCCTTTGAGCGCCAAATGCGCGGCGCATGCCAGACTGTTGTGGCCCGCCCCGACAAAGATGGCGTCGAACTCGCTCACGCCCCGTCCCCATTTCCTTTATGCTTAAAGATAATTGCAGATGCATATGTTTTCGTCTAGTAGGATATTAAGGGCCGAGACGAGCCTTGATCATCACACGAAAGAGGGAACTTCAAACCATGGACACCCAAAAACTCCTCGGCGAAGTCGCCGGCCAGCTTCTTTCAGGCGCCATCAAGGTGGTCGATCTGTCGGCGCCGCTCGGGCCGGACACGCCATTGATCAAGCTGCCGCCGGAACTCGCCGTCGACACGCCGAAGGTCGAGATCCACAACATCTCCCGTTACGACAAGAACGGTCCGTGGTGGGCCTGGAACTGGCTGAAGCTCGGCGAGCATTCCGGCACGCATTTCGACGCGCCGCAGCACTGGATCTCCGGCAAGGATTATCCGGACGGCGCCACCGACACCATTCCGGCGCAGAATTTCGTCGGCCCGGTCAATGTCATCGACTGTTCGAAGGAAGCCGCCGCCGACCACGATTTCCTGCTCACCGTCGACCACATCAAGGCCTGGGAAGCCAAGCATGGCGCGATCAATGCCGGCGAATGGGTCGTGATGCGCACCGACTGGTACAAGCGCAACGGCTCGGAAGCCGAGTTCCTCAACGCCAACGAGACCGGCCCGCACACGCCCGGCCCGACGGCCGAAGCCATCCAGTTCCTGATCGGCAAGGACATCAAGGGCTGGGGCTCGGAGACGATCGGCACGGATGCCGGCAAAGCCGGCGGCATGGAGCCGCCATTCCCGGCGCATACGCTGATGCACAAGGCCAACCGCTACGGTCTCGCCAGCCTCTGCAATCTCGACCAGCTGCCGCCGAAGGGCGCCATCCTGATCGCGGCGCCGCTCAAGATCGAGCACGGCACCGGCAGCCCGATCCGCGCGCTGGCGCTGGTTTCGAAGGGCTAAGCGAAAGCGTTTGCCGTGACCCAGCCGGATCATATCATCGTCGGCAGCGGCATCAACGCGCTGGTCTGCGCGGCGATGCTCGGGGGCAAAGGGGCGCGTGTGCTCGTCCTGGAGCGCAACGACCGCATTGGCGGCTGCATGCGCACCGAGGAGATCACCGCACCCGGCTTCATCCACGACGTGATGGCGACGACCTTCGTGCTGTTCATCACCTCTCCGGCCTTTGCCGCACTGGGCGCCGACCTTGCGCGGCACGGGCTGGAATTCTGCCACACCGGCACGCCGACCGGCGTGCTGCGGCCGGACGGCAGCCATGCCGTGCTGCGCACCGACCGCGCTGCCAACGTCGCCGCACTCAATGCGATCGCGGCAGGCGACGGCGACCGGCACGCGGACGATGTCGGCGGCATCGAGCGCAATGCCGGCCTGCTGTTCGGCCTGCTCGGCGGCAGTCTGTGGTCCTACCCGACAGCAAAGCTGCTTGCCGGTGATGGCTGGCGGCGGGGCCCGCGTGGCCTTGCCGCCTTTCTCGGCGAAGCGCTCGTGCCGGCGCGCAACTGGCTCGAAAGCACCTACCAGTCTGAAACCATCCGTGCGCTGTGGGCGCCCTGGGTGCTGCATGCTGGGCTTGGACCCGAAGATGCATTCTCCGGCCAGATCGCCAAGGTCATCGCCTTCGCGCTGGAAGCGGCCGGGGCACCGATCGTCAAGGGTGGCGCGCAGAACCTGCTGGCGGCCTTCGAGGCTTTGATCCGGGAACGCGGCGGCGACATCCGCACCGGCGCCGACGTCGCTTCGATCGTTCAAAGCAATGGCCGGGCAACCGGCGTGCTGCTGGCCTCGGGTGAGACAATCACGGCCAACAAGAGCGTCATCTGCTCGGTCACCCCGACGCAGCTCTATGGCAGGCTGCTTGGAGCGGATGCTCCCAAAGCCGATGTCGAGGCGACGCGGAAATACCGCTACGGCAAAGGCAATTTCCAGATCCACTACGCCCTGGACAAATCGCCAGCATGGCGGGGCGAAGGCCTGGACAAGGTGGCACTGCTGCATCTGACGCCTGGGCTGGATGGCGTCTCGAAAGCCTGCAACGAGGCGGCGCGCGGTATGCTGCCGGAGGTGCCGACCATCTGTGTCGGCCAGCCGCATGCGCTCGACCCGTCGCGCTGCCCGGAAGGCAAGGCGGTCCTCTGGCTGCAACTGCCCGAGGCGCCTCGCCACATCAAGGGCGACGCCGCCGGCAAGCTGCAGGCACCAGCGGACGGGCAATGGACCGATGTGCTGCGCGAAGCCTATGCCGATCGCGCTGAAGCGATCCTCGCCAGCCATATCGAGGGCTTCAAGGACAGCGTCATTGCGCGGCGCGCCTATTCGCCGGCCGATCTCGAGGCGATGAACATCAATCTGGTCGGCGGCGATCCCTATGGCGGTTCCTCGACCATCGACCAGTCCTTCCTGTGGCGGCCGTTCAAGAGCAGCCGCAACCATCAGACCGGCATCAAGAACCTCTACCATATCGGCGCCTCGACCCACCCGGGCGCGGGTCTCGGCGGCGGTTCCGGCTTTCTCCTGGCGGGGAGGCTGTGATGGAAGAGAAGGTCACTGAGAAGCGCCAGCGCATTTCGACCCTGGGGCAGATCGGCCTGCAGCAATTCGCGCCCTATCTGATGAACCGCATCATGGGCCGCTACAACGCCACCTTGCGCGACGATTTCCGCAAGCAGGGCCTGACCATTCCGCAGGTCCGCACCCTGGCCGTGCTGTCGGTCACCGACGGCATCACCGTCAACGACCTCTCGGTCTATACGGTGATCGAGCAGTCGACCTTGAGCCGGACGCTCGACTCACTCGAGGGCCAGGGCCTGGTACGGCGCGAACAGGGCGTCACCGACAGCCGCATCCGCCATGTGTTCCTGACCGATGAGGGCCGCGCCGAGTTCACCCGCGCCTGGCCGGCCATGCACGATGCCTTCGAGGCGATGTTCGACGATATCGACGACGCCGAATATTCCGCGCTCATCGCCACGCTTTTGAAGATGCTCAAGAACATTCGCAAGCACGACATCTAGACCTACGCGCCGCCAACCCGGGCGGTAACGGAAGGGAGAAAAAAATGGCCGAACGGTCTTTTGCCAAGGAAGTCGAGAAGCTCAGGCTCGGCGCCGGCGAGGAATTTGCCGGCGAAGGCATCCTCGCCATCACCAAGGCGCTGCTGCAATGCGGCGTCGGCTATGTCGGCGGCTATCAGGGCGCGCCGATCAGCCACCTGATGGACGTGCTGGCCGACGCGCAGGACATTCTGGGCGAGCTCGGCGTGCATTTCGAGGCCAGCGCCTCGGAAGCCACCGCCACCGCCATGCTCGCCGCCTCGGTGCACTACCCGATCCGCGGTGCCGCAACCTTCAAGTCGACGGTCGGCACCAATGTAGCCTCCGATGCGCTGGCCAACCTCGCCTCCGGCGGCGTCACCGGCGGCGCGCTGATCATTGTCGGCGAGGACTATGGCGAAGGCTCCTCGATCATGCAGGAGCGCAGCCATGCCTTCGCCATGAAAAGCCAGGTCTGGCTGCTCGATCCGCGCCCCAATCTGCCATCGATCGTCAAGGCGGTGGAGGACGGTTTCGAACTGTCGGAGATTTCCAACACGCCGGTCATGCTGCAGGTGCGCATCCGCTGCTGCCACGTCCACGGCCATTTCATCGCCAAGGACAACAAACGGCCGCCGATGACTGTCGCCGATGCGCTTGACGCACCGCGCCGCGACACCGGCCGCATCGTGCTGCCGCCAGCGTCCTTCCTGCATGAGAAGGAGAAGGTGCAGAAGCGCTGGCCGGCGGCGGTGGACTTCATCGCCAAGAACAAGATCAACGAGTTCTTCGGCTTGGATCATGGTTCGGTCGGCATCGTCCTGCAGGGCGGCATGTACAATTCGGTCATCCGCGCGCTGCAGCGGCTCGGCCTTGCCGACATTTATGGCGACACCGACGTGCCGCTCTATGTGCTCAACGCCGTCTATCCCTTGATCGATGACGAGTTCCTGTCGTTCTGCGAGGGCAAGCAGGCGGTGCTGGTCGTCGAGGAAGGCCAGCCCAACTACATCGAACAGGCCTTTGCCTCGATGCTGCACAAGGCCGGTCGCGGCACCAGGCTGGTCGGCAAGGAGCACCTGCCGATGGCCGGCGAATACACCGGCCAGGTCATGCTTGACGGCATCGGCGCCTTCCTGCGCGGCGAGGCGCCGCATCTTCTGCCCGGCGAGGTGCGGGCGCCCAACAAGGTCGGCGATGGCGTCGACGCAGCCGACCTGATCAACGTCGTGCCGGGCCGTCCGCCGGGCTTCTGCATAGGCTGCCCGGAACGGCCGATCTTTGCCGCGACCAAGCTGGTCGAGCAGGAACTCGGCAAGCACCACATCGCCTCCGACATCGGCTGCCATCTGTTCTCGATCATGCCGCCTTTCGAACTCGGCGCCACCACCATGGGCTATGGCCTGGGTCCGGCCTCTGCCTCAGCCTTCAATTCGCCCGATGCCAAGCGCCGTTCGATCTCCTTCGTCGGCGATGGCGGTTTCTGGCACAACGGCCTGACCTCCTCGATCGGCAATGCGGTGTTCAACAAGAACGACGGCGTCATCGTCATCGTCGACAATTTTTACTCGGCGGCCACGGGTGGGCAGGACATCCTGTCATCGCGCGCCGGCAACAAGACCAAGTCGACGAAGCATCCGATCACCGAGGCGGTGAAAGGCATGGGCGTCAAATGGCTGCGCCATGTCGACCGCACCTATGACGTCACCAAGATGCAGGACACGCTGCGCGAGGCGCTGACGACGGACGAGAAAGGGCCGAAGGTCATCGTCGCCTCGTCCGAATGCATGCTCAACCGGCAGCGCCGCGAAAAGCCGCTGGTCGACAAGGCGATCAAGGGCGGGACCCGTGTCGTGAAACCGAAATTCGGTGTCGATGAGGATATCTGCACGGGCGACCATGCCTGCATGCGGCTGTCCGGCTGTCCCTCGCTGTCGGTCAAGTCAACAGACGATCCGCTGCGCGACGATCCGGTCGCGCATATCGACCAGAGCTGCGTCGGCTGCGGCAATTGCGGCGAGGTCGCCGATGCGGCAGTGCTCTGCCCATCCTTCTACCGCGCCGACGTCGTCCACAATCCGAGCCGCTGGGACCGTTTCCTGGAAGCCGCGCGCCGCGCCACCATCAGCCTGTTGCAGCGACGCCGCGAAAGCCGGCGGCTGACCTTCGCCGATGCTTGACGCCGTCCCCCCACTTCGCGCCCGCGCCGGCGCTCAGGATAGCGAGCGTGTCATCAAGCTCGCCGTGCTGGCGGTCGGCGGCCAGGGCGGTGGCGTGCTCGCCGACTGGATCACCGATGTCGCCGAGCGCAACGGCTTTGTCGCGCAATCGACCTCGGTCGCCGGCGTCGCCCAGCGTACCGGCGCCACCATCTATTATGTCGAGATGGCCCGCGACACCGGCCGGCTGCCGGTCTTTGCGCTGTCGCCGTCGCAGGGCGACGTCGACATCCTGATCGCCGCCGAATTGATGGAAGCCGGCCGTGCCATCATTCGCGGCTTCGTCACGCCCGACCGCACCACGCTGATCGCCTCGTCGCACCGCATCGCCGCCGTGTCGGAAAAGATCGAGCCGGGCGACGGCCGGGCTTCGTCCTCCAAAGTGCATGCGACGGCGGAAGCCGCATCGAAGCGCTTCATCGCTTTCGACATGGAAAAGATCGCAGCCGACAATGGCTCGATGATCTCGGCCAGCCTGCTTGGCGCGCTGGCGGGGTCCGATGCGCTGCCCTTCACCCGCGAGAGCTACGAACAGGCGATCGGTGCCGGCGGCCGGGGCGTCAAGGCCAGCCTCGCCGCCTTCGGCGCTGCGTTTGACCGCGCGCGCGGCACGGCAGCACCGGCGCCGAAGCCGGCTGAGCCCGCGATTGTCGAATCTGCCCTGGGCACAGGACAGGTGAGTGGCCCGCAAAACCTGCTGCAGGGCTGGCAGGCCTTGGCTGCCCGCATCGATCTGTTGCCGGTGGCCGTGCGCGACATGGCGCTTCGCGCCTTGAGAAAGGTCGTCGACTATCAGGATATCGCCTACGGGCGCGAGTATCTCGACCGGCTGGACAAGGCCGTCGCGCTGGACGGGCCGGATCGCGGCTATGGCTTGTCGATCGCTGCCGCCAAGCATCTGGCCAACGCGCTGTGCTACGATGATATGATCCGCGTCGCCGATCTCAAGACGCGCTCGACGCGCGGCAAACGTGTGCGCCGCGAGGTCGGCGTCAAGGACGGCTCGATCCTGCAGGTGACCGAATATTTC
>NZ_RZTC01000003.1:99279-111355 GCF_004023165.1 Mesorhizobium sp. M7A.F.Ca.MR.176.00.0.0
TTCCACCCGCGCATCGAAGAGTTCTGCGGCACGCTGCCGGCGGGTCTGGGCAGCTACATCGAGGACCGCCCGAAGCTCGCCGCCTTTCTCGATCGCCGCATCAATCATGGCCGCCGCATCCGCACCGACAGTTTTGCCGGCTTTGCCGCTTTGTGGTTCATCGGCGGCCTGCGCCGCTGGCGTCGCAGTCTGCTGCGCCACAAGGTCGAGGTCGCGCATCTCGATCGCTGGTACGCGCTGGCTCTCGACCATGTGCCCCAGGACTACGCACTGGCCGTCGAGATCCTCAATTGCCGCCGGCTGATCAAGGGCTACAGCGACACCCATGTCCGGGCACAGTCGAAATTCGACCGCGTGCTGTCGGCGCTCGACCTGGTCAAGGGCCGGACGGACGCCGCCGACTGGATCCGCCGCCTGCGCGAGATGGCGCTGAAGGACGAGAAGGGCGACATGCTCGACGGCGCGCTGAAGACGGTGGCGACGCTGGGGCCGGACCCAATCAGCTGAGATATCTAGCGGGCGTCCACGGATTGGAGCGGCGCTAACCTTAACTCCGGGCTGGCTGACAGGATTGCCCGTGCGCCGGCGCTGACGCGGGGCCAGGTGCGTGACCCCGCGGTGCTTTGATCAGTAATGGTGCCAGCGGCGCCAGTGATGGTGCGGGTGCCAGCCATAGACCGGAGCGTGCCAGTAGTGGTAGCGCGGGCGCACGATGACGACGCCGTTCGGCACGCAACGGCCCCATCGGTTCGGGTGCCAGCCGATGCCGCAACCCCAGCGGACATGCTCGACCAGGGCGGCCGGCTGGGCAACGGACACGATGGGCATTGCGCTGGACGCGGTGGCGGTCACGACAGTTCCACTGACCGCCAGGATAGCGGCTGCTGCATAGTTTTTCAGGCGACTCATAATTGGGCTCCGAGTGCATTCGAGTTTGAAGATGGCCGCCCGGCACGGTGCGATCGGGCAGGCTTGTCCCTTCTCTTCGTTAAACGGCGTCTCGAGCATTTTCCGTCGGTCGTCATGGCGATTTTTTCGGCGCAACGGCAGCGCGGCGTTCCATATGGCGCAGCAATGCCTGTGCCAGCACGCTCCGGTTTTCGGGTGATGTGTTCGCCGCGAAGTCGACAATGGCCTGCTCGAGCCGGGTGCGAACCGTCGCGTCGGCGTTGCGTGCCCGCTCCAGGGCGGCGGACAAGGCGGCCTTGTCCATGACAGGCTGTTGCAGCAGGTCCGCTGCCTGCTGCCTGGCCTGCTGGCCATCGAGAATGATCTGACGGGACTGCACGCGAACCTGGCGCAGCGCCTCGCGGAACGCCTTGCGATCCTGCTCGGGAAGTTGTCGGCCGGCCGATTCCAGCGAGACACCCGATTTGGCATTTCTCAGCCAGACCGCACCACCGACAAATGCGCCGGCAAGAAAGACGTTCAGCACCACGGAAGCAATGACCAGACCACGGACCCAGCGCGTGCTCATAGGCTTTCCTCACCGTTCTCGGCAGCGGGGCCGGCATCACCAAACGCCGTCACATTGGCATCCAGCACAGTATGGTCGGGCTGGACCTCCGGCGTGACGATGGTCACCAGGGCCAGCCCTGCCACGGCGCCGGCCAGACCAATGCCGGCAAGTCCAAGTCCCAGCCACCAGAACCGCTGACGCCGGCGCTGGACGAGGTGCCGGCCGGCAGCCTGCAAGATGCTGCCGTGCAGTGCCTTGTCCGGGGCGTCGACGCGGTAGCTGTCGAGCAGCGCGTCAAGTGTTCCGGCCTGCCTCAAGATGGCCTTGCCCGCGCCGCTCGCGGCAAAGACCGTGCCGGCCATTCGCTCAGCCGCGGGCCATCGCCGCAAGTCGCCGCCATAGGCCTGGGCCAAGACGGCAAAGCGCCTGGCATCCATTGCGGGTTCGTTCCTGGATCCTTCAGCCATGTGTCTCCCCCTTGCCCGTCGGCGCCGAGCGCCAGGCGGCACCAGCAAGGCGCAATGGTGCGTTGGTGCTTGCCCGGCGCTTACTCATCGGTGCCATCCCCCGCCAGGATCGCCTGCAGCGACCGCCGGCCGCGCGCAAGCAGGCTTTCCAGGGCATCGACGCTGATCTGCAAGGTCGCTGCCGCCTCGATATTGGACATCTCCTGATAGTAGACCAGAACGATCGCTTCGCGCTGGCGCGGCGCTATGGCTTGCAGCGCCCGTTCGACCCGAAGCGCGTCCTCTTGGTGATGGGCGTCGGGAAGTGCCGCGGGGTCGACCATCTCCGGCAGGTCGCCGGTCACCCACTCGCGCCTGCGACGCAGCCGGTCGTAGCAAAGGTTGAGCGTCACCCGGTGGATCCAGCTGTCGAAGCGCGCATTGCCGCGCCGCCAGCTCGCGGCATGGCGCCAGATCCGCACGAAGGTTTCCTGGGCGACATCCTCGGCCTCCGCCGCATCGCCGAGCATGCGCACGGCAAGCGCCAGGATACGCGGCAGCTTGCGCGCGACGAGGGTTTGCACCGCTGCCGGCTCGCCGGCGCCAACACGGCGAACCAGCTCCTCGTCCGGATCCGCAGCCATCAGTCGGCGCACTCCCGATATTCATCGCGCGTCATTGCCTCTTGGTCATTGCTCTTGCTTGGGAGCGGTTTTGTGGCCCGGCAGTTCGTCGGCCGTCAGAATGCCGTCGGCATTCTTGTCCAGCCGGGCGAAGCGCCTGGCGAAGAATGCATCGAGTTCGGCGTGATCGATGAAGCCGTCATGGTTGGAATCGATCCGCGCGAAAGATTTGGCGGCGTCGCCCTTGACGTTGCGCTTCGTCTGAAAGGCCTCCCATTCCAGCAGGCTGATCTTGCCGTCGCCATCCGTGTCGGCCGCCATGATCGCCTTTTCGCGCCGCTTCTGGAATTTGGCCAGCGTGATGTCGGACCTGGTCCCCGAAGCGCCTGGCGCGGCAAGTGGCGCGGCGGTCGGCGGTGCAGGCGGCGTCGTTGCCTGGGCGAAAGCCGCAACGGTCTGCAAACTCAAGGCAACGACTGATATCGAACGACTGATCATGTTGTGCGTCTCCAGGTTGGCGCGACGCAGACGGCTTGTGCCGCCATCGCGCTTCAACCGTTAAACGCCGCGACCCGGAAAATCCGTCGGTCGCGCCTGCTGATCCGTTCACGCCCGGACAAAAGAGGGTGCCCATCCCGGCTCGATCGGGATGGAAGGAACTCTAGTCCGACTGGTCGGCCGCAATCAGTTGTTCGGGCTTGAACCCGGCATGTTGCGGGGTCCACACCTCGCCCTCGCGATTGAACCAGTGGCACAGATACATGCCCGAGGCTGCCCCATCGCTGATCGTCATCCTGGGACCTCCGGATTTCAGCCTGACGACGTCTCCGGTCTTGAAATTGTTGGGCATTTTTGACCTCCCATGCTGAGGCCATGAGTTTCACACCAAACCGGTGTCTCGACAATGGCAGATCTGCCAGGCCGGCGCCGCAATCCTTTGCACCAGCTGCGAAGGGGCAGACAGACGACAAAAATGGAGGAGGAATGGTGCCGCTTGCGTGACTCGAACACGCGACCCCCGCATTACGAATGCGGTGCTCTACCAACTGAGCTAAAGCGGCCCAGGAAGCCAAGGCCTCCAGGATGCGGCGGTGATAGACGCAACCGGGCGCGAATTCAAGATGCGACTTGGCAATTCCTGCGTCGGCGTCGTGGCACCCTCGAAAGCCGGCCGCCGCCTTGTCCGCCAGTCAGTCGCCAAGGGAATGCGGCGCACGGTGCGTGTGCTCCCTGTGCGCGAAAATCGGCGAAACATGCTGATTTCGTTGCCGGAACAGCGCCGGAATGGACTTTGCACACCTCTGCGAGGCAGAATACGCCGCTCGCCCGTTGATTGATTGGTCGCCTGCGGCTAACGATCACGGCAAGGTTGGCAAAGACAGAGGGACCCGCTTGGACGCGATCGAAAAAGCGATCCGGAACGCCTTGGAGAAAGGCAATGCCGAGGACCGCGCGTTCCGCGAGAGGGTCTATCGCTCGGCTTTTGCCGCGCTCGATCGCGCGCTCCAGGCCAATCCCGGTGTGACCGTTGAGGTCGCCATCAAGCGCCGCAAGGCAATCCAGGCGAAAATCACCGAAATCGAATCCGAGTTCCTGCCGGCGGTGCCGGATGTCGGTCCGCAGGGCGATGCACCGGCGGTCGAACTCGGAGCGGACCCGGCGCCCGCGGTCGAAACCGGCCGACAGGCATCGTCCCCCGATGTCGTCGTCGACGGACCCGTGCAATCCGCTGCCGATGCGCCGCGCTCCCGCGTCCTGCCCGTCGTTCCCGACATCATGCCGGAGGCCACGCTTCCCGATGCTCCGGCCATCGACATGTCGGTTCCGGCCTCGGCGGGCGCGACGACGGAAGTGGCGCCCGACCGCGATGAACGGCGCATAAGGGGGCGTCGCCTGCCGCTGACCGCCATCTTCCTGACCGTGACACTGCTCGCCGCGGTTGGCATCGGCCTGTTCTTCGCCGTGCAGACCGGCGTGTTCAAGACATCCGCGCAACTCGACACCGCCCCGCCGCAAGCGCCGCCGACCGTCGAGGACGACGATTTCACGCCGGCCGACGGCGGTCCGACAAAACCCGGCGCCGCGGACCAGGCGCGCGAATGGATCAATGTGTTTTCGCCGGCCGATGCATCGCATGTCAGCGCGCCGTCTGACGCCAGGGCCGAGGTGATGAAGGACGATACCGGTTCGTTCCTGCGCATCCGTTCCGGCGCGTCCGGTTCGGCGATCAGCTTCGACGTCGGACAAGGCGTGCTGGAGAAGCTGGCCGGCAAACATGCCGTGTTCGACATCATTGCCCGCTCCGAAGAAGGCAAGGAGACGCAGATTTCGGTCGACTGCAATTTCGGCGAACTCGGCGACTGCGGCCGCAAGCGCTATGCGGTCGGCCAGCAGCAGAACGAATATCTGTTCGATGTGCAGTTTCCGGACAAGCGTCCGGGCTCGGCCGGCACCATTGCCATCAATTCCGACTTCGACAAGCAGGGTAAGGCCGCGGACATCTACGAAATCCGCGTTTCGATCGAGCCGTAAGAGCGCTGAACGGTCTAGCGGTCGAGCAGCGCCTGCAGCGTCTCGATGCGGTCGGCCTCGTTGGCCGGCTTGTCCCAGCGCAGCCGCGAAATGCGGGGAAAGCGCATGGCAACGCCGGATTTGTGCCGGGTCGAGCGGTTCAGCCCTTCGAAGGCGACTTCCAGCACAAGGCCGTTGTCGCGGTCGGCCCGCACCGAGCGCACCGGCCCGAAACGCTCGATCGTGTTGTCGCGGACATATTTGTCGATCTGCTTCAGCTCCTCATCGGTGAAGCCGAAATAGGCCTTGCCCACCGGCACCAGTTCCTCTTCGCCTTCGGCACCTGTCCAGACACCGAACGTATAGTCGGAATAGAAGCTCGAGCGTTTGCCGTGGCCGCGCTGGGCATACATCAGCACCGCGTCCACCGTGTGCGGATCGCGTTTCCATTTGAACCATGGACCTTTCGGCCGGCCGGCGACATAGGCTGAGTCCCAGCGCTTCAGCATGACGCCCTCGATGATTGGATGCGGTGGCATCCGGCGCAGTTCCTCCAGCGTTTGCCAATCCGTGAAGTCGACGAATGGCGAAAGATCGAAACGGCTCGGGTCGAGCGTCGCGACAAAGCTTTCGAGGCGACCGCGCCGCTCGCGAAACGGCAGCGCGCGCAGATCCTCGCCGCCGACCTGGAGCAGATCGTAGCAGCGCATGAAGGCCGGGTATTGCTGCTGCATCTTCGGTGTCACCGTCTTGCGATTCAGCCGTTGCTGCAGATCCGAGAAGGTTCCCGTCGCCTCTCGGGGATCGCCGACAAGCAGTTCGCCGTCCAGCGTTGCGGAAAAATGCATGGCATCGGCGAGGTCCGGAAAGGCGCCGGAAACATCGTCACCGGTGCGCGAATAGAGCCGGCGGATGCCGCCCTCGGCCACCGCCTGGACACGGATGCCGTCCCATTTCCATTCGGCGGCATAATCCGCCGGATCGAGCTTTTCGAGATCGCCGTCACCGACCGGGTTCGACAGCATCACCGGGCGAAACAATGCCAACGCCGTGTTCCTGGGCTTCTCGGCCTTGCCCTCCAGCCACGCGAACAGCGCTGTGTAAGGCGGTGACAGCCCGTGCCAGAGCTCCTCGATCTCGGCCACGTCGACCTTGCCGAAATCGGCCAGCGCCTGTTTGGCCAGCCGCGCCGACATGCCGATGCGCAGCCCGCCGGTGACCAGCTTGATGATGGCAAAGCGCGCTGAGATGCCGGCGCTGTCGAGCAGCCCTGTCAGCACCTTCGGTCCGTCGGAGCGGCTTGCCGCCTGCAGTTTTGCCACGACCTCGCCAAGCGTCGGCTCGCGGTTCGCGATGTTTCCGGGCGTTTGCGGCCAGACCAGCGACACCGTTTCGGCGAGATCGCCGACATAGTCGTAGGAATAGCCGAACAGCACCGGATCCATGCGTTCGGTGACCAGCATGCGCAGCATCGCCGGCTTGACCGCAGCGATATGGAGATCGCCGGTGATGGCAGCCAGCGCCAGGCCGCGATCGGGATCCTCCACGCTGCGGAAATAGTCGGTCAGCAAGGTCAGCTTGCCGTTGCGCGACGGCGTCAGCACCAGGCGGTCGAGAAGTTCGGCGAAGCGGTTCATGGCTTCAATCGCCCTCGTCCTCGTAGCCGACCAGGTGCAGCGGCCGCGCCGCGATGCCTTCGAGCTCGCACCAGCGTACCAGCGCTTCCTCGCGGCCATGCGTCACCCAGATTTCCTCGGCTCCGGTCTCCTTGATGGTGGCGGTCAGCTCATCCCAGTCGGCATGGTCCGAGATGATCAGCGGCAGCTCGACGCCGCCTTGCTTGGCGCGCTGGCGAATGCGCATCCAGCCCGACGCGAAGCACGAGATCGGATCGGGAAAACGCCGCGCCCAGCGGTCGGCGAAGGCCGATGGCGGGCCGACGACGATGGCGCCGGTAAAATCATCCTTGCCGCCGCTTTCGACGGTCGCCGGTTCGAGGGTGCCGAGATCGATGCCTTGGCTCTGGTAATATTCACTGAGTTTGGCCAGCGCGCCATGGATGTAGAGCGGCCTGTCGTAGCCGGCGTCGCGCAACAGCCGCATCACCCGTTGCGCCTTGCCCAGCGCATAGGCGCCGACCAGATGCGAGCGCTCCGGGAACTGCGCTGCCGATTTCAGCAGGCGGGCGATTTCTTCGGTGTCGGGCGGATGGCGAAACACCGGCAGGCCGAAGGTCGCTTCGGTGATGAACACATCGCACGGGATCGGCTCGAATGGCGCGCAGGTCGCGTCCCTCTGCCGCTTGTAGTCACCGGAAGCGACGATGCGCGTGCCCTGATGCGCGACGGATATCTGCGCTGAGCCCAGCACATGGCCGGCTGGATGGAAGCTGACGCTGATGCCATTGAGTGCTATCGTCTCGCCGAGTTGTGCCGCTTGCGTCGTGCCAGCGAAATTCTCACCGTAGCGTAGGCCCATAATGTCGAGCGTTTGCCGCGTCGCCAGCACCGAGCGGTGGCCGGAACGCGCATGGTCGGAATGGCCATGCGTGATCAATGCCCGGTCGACCGGCCGGACCGGGTCGATGAAGAAATCGCCCGGCGGGCAATAGAGGCCCTCGGGCCGGGGATGAAGCAGGTCGCTGGCGCGCATGATCCCCAAGATAGGATATAATTCCGCGGCGGGAAGCCTGTTGTAAGTCACTGCTGACTCCCGCATAGAGCACCGCCGGCTCGATCCGCCGGCAGGACCCATCGCCATGAAACCGCTTCAGGCCTCGTCCGGCGACTTGAACGCCGATCGCCGTGCCGATTATGCCGAGATGCTGCACGCGGATGGGGACCATGCGGCGGCGGCGGAATTGCTGCTCGGCGCCCTGGAAATGACACCGCAATGGGCGATGGGCTGGTTTCGCCTCGGCGAGATGCAGCAGGCGGCGGGCGCGGCGGAGCTGGCCGCGCAGGCCTGGACGATGTCGCTGCAACTCGATCCATCGGATCGTCAAGGCGCTGCACTGAACCTGCAATTGATCGGCAAGGCGCCGGCGCCCGACGCGCTCCCCAGCGCCTTCGTCGAGACCTTGTTCGACCACTATGCCGAGAGCTTCGATGAGTCCCTGGTCGGCAGGCTGGGTTACCGCCTGCCTGGGATGCTCGACCAGGCCATTCGAGCGGCAAGGCCGGGACGCTTCCCGCTCGCTCTGGATCTCGGCTGCGGCACCGGCCTGATGGGGCAGAGGCTGCGGCCGATCGCAGACCGGCTGGAGGGTTACGACATTTCGGCAAGGATGCTGAGAAAGGCGCGGGCCAAGGGCGTCTACGATTTCCTCAACAAGGCCGATCTGCGGGATTTTCCCTATGCCGGTCCGAAAGCCGATCTGGTGACGGTGGCCGATGTTTTCATCTATGTCGGCGCGCTGGACGGCGTGGTGAAGACGATTGCCGGCTTGCTGGCGACGGACGGCCTGTTCGCGTTTTCCGTCGAGACGCTGGCTGGCGATGGCGATTTCGTGCTGCTGCCGTCGCGCCGCTATGCGCATGCGCAACACTATGTGCGCGACGTCCTGGCCGCCAACGGGCTTTCGGTCCTGTCACTGGAACCAACCGTGATCCGGCAGGATCGCGGGGAACATGTCAACGGGTTGGTCGTTGTGGCCAAGGCTCCGAACTCAGCCCGACAAAGGACCTGACGACAGCCAGTTCGGCGGTGTCGGCAGCTTTTACCGGCAGCGATAGGAATTTTTTCTTGACACCCTGCCCTCAGCTATGGTACATTTTCGCCCATGGTGCTGATTTGCGCCAGTGACCCGCCGCGCAGGCGGGTTTTCGTTTGATGCTCCGTCAGCCACGCGCCAGCGGAGGGGCAGCCTCGCCGCTTCTTGCTGTGAAAAAGTCCGATTTGCATGCGCGACTGATATTTGCGATCTGCTCGCATCAGGGCGGGATATCAGGAGGAGCATAGCCGATGCGCTGGAACATGATGATCTTGGCCTCTTGCCTGCTGACCGCCGGCTGTGTCGGCGGCACCTCGATGTCGGAACAGCAGGATGCGAACGTCCAGTCCTCCCTGCAATACGACACCGTGCCGTGCGATCAGTTGCTGGCGCAGCGCAATGGCTTGGCGCAGCAATACAACCTTCCGGCGAAGGCCAAGCCGACATTCTCCAACCCGGCGATGGGCTTCGGCCCGTTCACGCCTGACATGCGCTCCAAGGCCAAACGCGATACCGACAAGGCAAGCGGTGAGATCGATGCCATGAACCGGTCGATCGATCGACGCGACTGCGGCCAGCCGGACAAGCAGAAGAAGATCGCTCTGCCTGGCTAGTACCCCGCCTTGCGGTCCACCAGATTGTCCAGCTTTTCACCGCGTTCGAAGGCGTCCATCTGGCGCAGCATGATCGGCGCCAGATGCACCGGATCGGAGGTCGCTGCCGCGTGCGGCGTCACAAACACTTTTGGATGCCCCCACAGCGGACTGGTCTTCGGCAGCGGTTCGACCTCGAACACGTCGAGGCTCGCCTCCTTCAATGTGCCGTCATCCAGCGCCCGCAAAATGTCGGCATCCTTCTGCAGACGGCCGCGCCCGGCATTGATCAGCACCGAACCGCCGAGGCCGTTGCGCTTCCGCAATTCCTTCAGCACGCCGTAGTTGATAATGCCCTTGGTCTCAGGCGTCAGCGGCAAAAGCACCACCAGGATGTCGGTGGCCTTGAGGAAGGGGATCAGTCCAGCTTCGCCGGAATAGGTCGCGACGCCTTCCATGGCCTTGTCGGTGCGCGACCAGCCATTGACGGCAAAGCCGAGCGACAAAAGCACCGAGGCCGCGGCGCGGCCGAGACTGCCGAGGCCCATGATGCCGACCGAAATGTCACCGGCAGGCCTCTGCTGCGGCTCGTGCCAGATCTTCTTCGGCTGCTGCGACCGGTAGAGCAGGCCCTGGCGGTGATGGTCGAGAACCCGCCAGACGACATATTCGGTCATGTACTGGGTGAGGTTGTCGGCGACGACCTTGACGATCGGCACATCGGGCAGGCCGGGATCGGCGAAGATATGATCGACGCCGGCGCCGATCGAAAAGATGGCGCGCAGATTGGGCAGCGACGACAACAGGTTCGGCTTCTGCTTCCACACCACGGCATAGGTGATCGACGGGTCGCTGGCGCCGTCAGGCTCCAGCACCACCTCGCGCTCGGCCGACAGGAGCTCGCGCCAGCGCTGCGGATGAAAGCCGGTGACGGCAAGCAGGATACGGCCTTTTTCCATTGCGGTCTTTTAGTCCCTCTCTACGCAAATCACTCGCTGACGATGCCGACCGGTGCCGTCTCGATCTTGAAGGCGGCCGAGATCAGCGCCCGAGTATAGTCGGTTTGCGGATTTTCAAAAATCTGCTGGGAAGGACCAGCTTCGACGATCCTGCCATTGCGCATGACGATGACGTCGTTGGCGAGCGCGCGGATGACTTTCAAATCATGGCTGATGAAGAGATAGGCGAGATCGTGCTTGGCCTGCAGGCTGCGCAGCAGATCGACGACCTGCGCCTGCACGCTCATGTCGAGTGCCGATGTCGGCTCGTCCAGCATGACGAAGCGCGGGTTGAGCACCATGGCGCGTGCGATGGCAACGCGCTGGCGCTGGCCGCCGGAAAACTCGTGCGGATAGCGGTTGCGTGTCGCCGGATCGAGCCCGACCTCCTTCAGCACGGCGGCCACCTTGTCGTCGCGCTCGTCGGGCGACAGCTTCGGCTCGTGGATTTTCAGGCCTTCCTCGATGATCTCGGCGATCGACATGCGCGGGCTGAGCGAGCCGAACGGATCCTGGAAGACGATCTGCAATTCGCGCCTGAGCGGCCGCATGGCGTTGAAGGACAGCTGGTTGATGTCGCGGCCGTTGAACTGGATCGTGCCGGTCGACGAGATCATGCGCGCCAGCGCCAGGCCGAGCGTCGTCTTGCCGGAGCCGGATTCGCCGACCACGCCGAGCGTCTGGCCGGCGCGCACGGTGACATCGATGCCGTCCACCGCCTTCACATTGTCGACGGTGCGGCGGAAGAAGCCCTGCTTGATCGGGAACCAGACCTTTATGTCCTTGCCGGTCATGACCGGCTTGGCGGCGGCATTGGCGGCCGGCGGCTTGCCCTTCGGCTCGGCCGCCAGCAGATGCCTTGTATAGGCATGCTGCGGATTGGCGAAGATCTCTTTGGTCGGCCCGGTCTCGACTATCTTGCCCTTGGTCATCACGCAGACACGGTCGGCGATCTTGCGCACGATGCCGAGATCATGGGTGATGAACAGCATCGACATGCCCTTGCGGCTCTTCAGCCCGGCCAGCAGCTCGAGGATCTGCGCCTGCACGGTGACGTCGAGCGCCGTCGTCGGCTCGTCGGCGATCAAAAGTTCGGGCTCGTTGGCCAGCGCCATGGCGATCATCACGCGCTGGCGCTGGCCACCGGACAACTGGTGCGGATAGGCATCGAGGCGCTTGTGCGGATCGCGGATGCCGACCTCGTTGAGCAAGGCCAGCGTGCGCTCCTTGGCCGGGCGGTCGGCCATGCCCTGATGCAGCTTCAGGATCTCGACGATTTGATGCTCGATCGTGTGCAGCGGATTGAGCGAGGTCATCGGCTCCTGGAAGATCATGGTGATCTTGTTGCCGCGCACCTGCCGCAACTGCTTCTCGTTCATCGCCAGCAGGTCGGCGCCCTGGAACAGGATCTTTCCCGAGGGATGGCTGGCGCTTGGATAAGGCAACAGCTTCAGCACCGAAAGCGCCGAGACCGATTTGCCGGAACCGGATTCGCCGACCAGCGCCACTGTCTCGCCCTTGGCGATGTCGAACGAGATGTGGTCGACGGCCAACGACTGGCTGCCGCCCTGGCTGAAGGCGACGCTGAGATCCTGTACGCTGAGCAAGGGGGCTTCGCTCATCTGAACGTCTTGCGCGGATCGAAGGCGTCGCGCGTCGCCTCGCCGACGAAGACCAGCAGCGACAGCATCAGCGAGATGACGACGAAGCCGGAAATGCCGAGCCACGGCGCAT
>NZ_RZTC01000003.1:111365-142755 GCF_004023165.1 Mesorhizobium sp. M7A.F.Ca.MR.176.00.0.0
ACGGCGCATTGAGGTTCCGCTGCGCCTGCTTGAGCAGTTCGCCGAGCGAGGCGGAGCCGGGCGGCAGGCCAAAGCCGAGGTAGTCGAGCGAGGTCAGCGTCGAGATCGAGCCTGAGAGCAGGAAGGGCATGAAGGTCAATGTCGCCACCATGGCGTTGGGCAGCAGGTGCCGGAACATGATGGTGCGGTTGGGCACGCCGAGCGCCCGGGCCGCGTTGACATATTCGAAATTGCGGGCGCGCAGGAACTCGGCCCGCACCACGCCGACCAGCGCCACCCAGGAGAACAACAGCATCAGGCCGAGCAGGATGAAGAAGCCCGGCGGCAGGATGGCGGCGACGATGAGCAGGAGATAGAGCACGGGGATGGCGGACCAGATTTCGATGAAACGCTGGAACAAGAGATCCGTCCAGCCGCCGAAATAGCCTTGCACGGCGCCGGCCGCGACGCCGATCAAGGCCGAGCCGGCGGTCAGGATCAGGCCGAACAGCACCGAAATGCGGAAGCCGTAGATGACGCGCGCCAGCACGTCGCGCGCCTGGTCGTCGGTGCCGAGCCAATTCCAGTTGCCGACGATGCAGGCGGGGTCGGCGGCACCCTGCGGATACTGGTTGCAGCGCTTCGTGGCGTCATACTGCCAAGACGGCCTGGCCGGCGCTGCTTCCGGAATGGCGTTGTTGACGGTCTGATAGGAGTAGCGCACCGGCGGCCAGATCATCCAGCCATTGGCGTTGATCTCGTCCTGGATGACCGGGTCGCGATAATCGGTGACGGCATAGAAGCCGCCGAATTTTTCCTCGGGGTAGGCGACCAGCACCGGAAACAGGATCTCGCCCTTGTAGGAAGCGATGATCGGCTTGTCGTTGGCGATGAACTCGGAAAACAGCGACAGCACGAACAGGACGAGGAAGATCCACAGCGACCAGTAGCCGCGGCGGTTGGCTTTGAAGTTCTGCAGGCGCCGCTTGTTGAGCGGCGACAGAAACGGCCGCTTGATCCGCGCGGGTGCCGCGTCCACGGGTACTGTAGCCTCCGACATCAGACGTCTCTCCGCTCGAAATCGATGCGCGGATCGACCCAGGTGTAGAGCAGGTCGGACAAGAGACCGACGAACAGCCCGAGCAGCGAGAAGATATAGAGATTGGCGAACACCACCGGATAGTCGCGCTCGACCACCGACCGGAAGCCGAGCAGGCCGAGGCCATCGAGGGAAAAGATGTTCTCGATCAGCAGCGATCCGGTGAAGAAGGCCGAGATGAAGGCCCCGGGAAAGCCGGCGATGACGATCAGCATGGCGTTGCGGAAGACGTGGCCGTAGAGCACCTGCCGTTCCGACAGACCCTTGGCCCGCGCCGTCACCACATACTGCTTGCGGATTTCTTCGAGGAACGAGTTCTTGGTCAGCAGCGTCGTGGTGGCGAAGGCCGACAGCACCAAAGCGGTCAGCGGCAAGGTCATGTGCCAGAAATAGTCGACGATCTTGCCCCACCAGGACAATTGATCCCAATTGTCCGAGGTGAGGCCGCGCAACGGAAACCAGTCCCAGAACGACCCGCCGGCAAACAGCACCATCAGCATGATGCCGAACAGGAAGCCAGGTATGGCATAGCCGACAATGACGACGCCGCTCGTCCAGACGTCGAAGGGAGTGCCGTCCTTGACCGCCTTGCGGATGCCGAGCGGGATCGAGATCAGGTAGGACAACAGCGTGATCCACAGCCCGATCGAGATCGACACCGGCATTTTTTCCAGGATCAGGTCGAGCACCGAAATGTCGCGGAAATAGCTGTCGCCGAAATCGAAGCGTGCATAATTCCACAGCATCATGCCGAAGCGCTCGAGCGGCGGCTTGTCGAAGCCGAACTGTTTCTCCAGCTTCTTGATGAATTCCGGATCGAGCCCCTGCGCGCCGCGATATTTCGAACTGACGTCACCGGCGGCATCGAAATTGCCGCCGGCACCCGCGTCGCCGCCACCGCCGCCGAGGCGGTCGCTGCCGCCCTGATTGGTCAGCCGGGCGATGACCTGTTCGACCGGACCGCCCGGCGCGAACTGGATGACGGCGAAGGATATCGCCATGATGCCGAACAGCGTCGGGATCATCAAAAGGATGCGGCGCAGGATATAGGCGCCCATCAGGCCTTCTGCCCTCGTTGAGCGAACATCTCAGCCTTTGCCAATTCTTGCCGCCTTGCCCTTATCGAACCACCACAGCGTCTCGACCGGAAAGCCGAAATCGGGCTTCTGTTCGACAAAGCCGAACATGTCCCAATAGGCGACGCGGTGATTCGCCAGATAGTATGTTGGAATCCAGTCGAGGCGCGCGCGCAAGACCCGGTCGAGCGCTCTGAGCGCCGTGACGAGTTCAATACGGTTTTTCGCCTTGCCGGCTGCCGCGATCAGGGCGTCGATGGCCTTGCTTTCGGTGCCCGGATAGTTGCGTTGCCCCGGGATTTTCGCCATACGGGAATCATAGAGCATCTGCAGGCTGTCGTCGGTCGGCGTCGCCCCGATCGACCAATGCAGCAAGGCAAGATCGAAGTCGTAATTGCTGTGCCGCTGCTCATACTGCGCCGAATCGATTTGCCGGATCGATGCGTCGATCCCTATTGCCTTCATATTCTCGGACCACGGGGTGTAGATGCGAACGATGCCGTCGTCCTCCGCCAGCATTTCGACCCGCAGCCGCTCACCCTTGTCGTTGACGACGAAACTGCCATCGCGTTTCCAGCCGGCTTGCGCGAGCAATCTCGAAGCCTCGCCCAGCAGCTTGCGGTCATGACCCGAACCGTCGGACAGGGGCTGTGTTACCGCTTCACCGAAAACCTCTGGCGGCAACTCGGCCCGGAACGGCTCCAGCAGGGCCAGTTCGTCAGGCGAGGGCAGGCCGTCGGCTTTGTAATCCGATCGTTCGAAGTTCGATTGAGAACGCTCGTAGGAGCCGTAAAACAAGGCCCGCTTCATCCATTCGAAATCGAAGCACCGGGCGATCGCCCGCCGCACCCGCTCATCGCGGAATTGCGGACGGCGCTGATTCAGCGCGACGCTCTGCATGTCCGGCGTCTTCTCACCGGGAAAGTCCCGTTTGACGACCTTGCCGTCCTTTAGCGCCGGAAAGTCGTAGCCGGTCGCCCATACCCGCGAGGTGAATTCCTCGCGGAAATGCGTGTCGCCTTTCTTGAAGGCCTCGAACGCCGCCTGCCGGTCAAGATAGAAGTCGATGCGGATGCGGTCGAAATTGTAGAGGCCGCGGTTCACTGGCAGATCGCGGCCCCAATAGTCGGCCACGCGGTCATATTCGACCGTCTGTCCGGCCGCCACGCGTCCAATCTTGTAGGGACCCGAGCCAAGCGGCGGTGTCATGGTCGAAGCATCGAAATCATTGGCCGTATAAAAGGCCTTGGAGACGATCGGCATCCCCACGATCGCAAGGATGTTTTGCGCCGACTGTTTGCCGTTGAAAGTGAGGTTGACGGTGGCGGGATCGACCGCAACCACGTCGGTCATGTACCGCAACGCCTGGGAAAGGTTCGGATGGCCCTTGTCCTTATAAAGCTTCAGCGCGAAGACAACGTCGTCCGCGGTCAGCGGCGAGCCGTCATGAAAACGCGCTTGCGGTCGCAGGGCGAAGCGGAAACCGTTGCGGTCTGGCGACAGGGTAACGGTTTCGGCGAGCAGGCCGTAGGCCGCATCCGGCTCATCGAGCGCGCTTGTCATCAGGGAATCGAAACAGAGTTCGGCGCGCGGCGGAGCCTCTCCCTTCAACACCAGGAAATTCAGGGTGTTGAAGGTCAGGAAGCTCTGATTGAGGGTCGAGTTCGGCGGCGCGAAATTCATCTGGCCGCCCTTTGGGGCGTCAGGATTGACGTAGTCGAAATGCGCGAAATCGGGTTTGTATTTGAGGTCGCCGAAGGCCGACAGGCCGTGCAGCTTGGTGCCGGTCGCAGTGTCGGCGAAGGCCTTGCCGGGCAGCAAGGCGGCGGCTGCCGCGGCACTGCCCAGGGCCAGGAAGTCGCGGCGGGGAAGGGCCGCCATCAATTGCCACCCTTGTACTTGGCCGCCAGCGCCTTCTCCTTGTCCGGGTCGATCCACCAGGAATCGATGTCGGCTCCGGCATAGGCAGGCTGCTTGTCGGGGAATTTGAACTTGTCCCAATAGGCCAGCCACACCGCCGACCGGTAATATTGGGGAACCACGTAGAAGTTCCACAGCAGGATGCGGTCGAGCGCATGGGTGGCGGCGACGAGATCGTCGCGATCGGTCGCGAAGATAATGCGATCGACCAGCGCGTCGACGGTCGGGTCCTTGATGCCCATCAGATTGCGCGAACCGGGCGAGTCGGCAGCTTTCGAGCTCCAGAAGTCGCGCTGCTCGTTGCCCGGCGATTCCGACTGCTGCAGCATCCCGGTAACGACATCGAAATCGAAATTGTTGACGCGGTTGATGTACTGCGTCTGGTCGATGATGCGCAAAGTGGCGTCGACGCCGATCTTGCGCAGATTGGCGATGTAGGGGCTGGCGATGACCTGGTCGGTGTCGTTCCAACCGAGGATTTCAAACTTGAACGGCGCGCCGGTCTTGGCATTGACCATCTTGCCGCCCTTGATCACCCAGCCCGCCTTGGCGAAGAGATCGACCGCCTGTTTCAGGTACTTCCGTTCCGCCTGCGGTGAATCATAAACCGGCAGCTTGAATTCCTGGGTGAAAAGTTCGGGCGGCAGCTTGTCTCGGTGTTTTTCCAGGATTTCCAGTTCCTTGCCCTGCGGCAACCCGTTCGAGGCCAGTTCGGTGCCTTGGAAATAGCTCGACGTGCGGGTGTTGAAGCCGAAGAACAGTGTGCGGTTCATGCTCTCGAAATCGAACGGAATGGTCAGCGCTTCACGCACCAGCCGGTCCTGGAACAGCGGCCGCCGCTGGTTGAGGACGAAGCCCTGCATCGGTTCCGGCGCCTGGGTCTGGAAATCCTTCTTGATGACATCGCCGGCTTGGAATGCCGGGAAATTGTAAGCCGTCGCCCATTTGCGCGAACTGTATTCGCGGTTGATGTCTTCCAGCCCACCCTTGGTGAAGGCGAGCCAGGCAGCGTTGTCGTCCAGGATATAGGTGTAGCGTCGGGTGTCGAAGTTCTCACGGCCGATCTTCACCGGCAGCTTGGCCGCCCAATAGTCCGGCACACGCTGCCAGATGATTTCCGAGCCCGGCTTGAAGCTGGCGATCTTGTAGGCGGCTGAACCGAGCGGAATTTCCAGCGTCGGCTTGGTTACGTCTCGCTTCTTGCCGTTGGCATCGGTGCCTTCCCACCAATGTTTCGGCAGCACGGCAAGGTCGCCGATGATCTTGGGCAGTTCGCGATTGCCCTTCTGGTTGAAATGGAACTCCACCTCGCGATCCGAAATCGCCACCGCATCGGTGACATTTTCAAAATAGCGGCTGTATTGCGGGCTGTTGGCCTTGAGCACATGAAATGACCAGATCACGTCATCGACGGTGATCGACTGGCCGTCATGCCATTTGGCGCGCGGATCGAGCCGGTAGGTCGCGGAGGAATAATCATCAGGATATTTGTAGGCATCGGCGATCAGCGGATGGCTGGTGCTGCCTTCGTCGGTCGCTTGCTCCATCAGCGTGTCGTAGAGCAGGCCGCCGCCGAACCCGACCAGGCCCGCGGCCGGTGATCCCTGGACGACGTAGGGATTGAAGCTGTCGAATGTGCCTGGCACCACCGAATTCAGCGTGCCGCCCTTGGGCGCGTTCGGATTGACGTAGTCGTAGTGCTGGAAATTGGCGCCGTATTTGGATTCGCCGATCAGCGATGAGGTGGTGCGCCATTCGTCGGCGCGGGCAGCCTGCAATCCCGCCGCCAGAAGGGCTGCCGCCAGCAACGACTTGAGAAGCGTTCGGCCAACCGTCATGCACTATCCTCTTCGCAATGCCCGTTCATGGCAATCTAGATGATTTGGCGCTCGTGAAAACCGCCATGCGCGGCTTTGTCGCCGCCTATGCGGTTTCCCCAACAAAAAAGCCGGGCTGAACCCGGCTTTTTCAAGGTCGTCGAGATGATATCTGGCTATTGGGCAGGCGCCGGTGCCGGTGCGGCCGGAGCCGGGGCGGCGGGAGCGGCCGGCGCGGCACCCTCAGCCGGCTTTGCCGGAGCGGCTGCATCGGCGGGCGCGCCTGCATCGGCGGCGGCACCCGGCGCCGGCAGCGGCTTGGGATTGTCCGACAACGTGCGCAGATAGGCGATAACGTTGGCGCGGTCTTCTTCCTTCGGCAGGCCGGCAAAGCCCATCGCTGTGCCTTTCACGTCCTTCTTGGGCGACGTGATGAAGTGGTTGAGGTTGTCGTAGGTCCACTTCTCTGTGCCGCCCTTGGAATATTCCTTCATCCCCGCCGAATATGCGAAGCCCTCGTGAGAGGCGACCGGACGGTCGACGATGTCCCACAGGTCGGGGCCGACTTTGTTCGGACCGCCTTTTTCGCCGGAATGGCAGGCCTGGCACTTCTTGAAGATGGCAGCGCCTTGTTCGACACTTGCGTTGGCCAGAAGATCTGCGATCGGCTTTTCGGCTGCTGCAGGAGCGGCCGGGCCGCCCTCGGCGGGCTCGGCGGCCTCGATGGCGAAACCGGGCTTTTCCGGCGCCGGCGAGGCAAACAGCGCGTCCGACACAATACCGACCGAGAAGACGACGAAAACGGTTCCGAGCAATCCGGCGAGCAGTTTGTTGACTTCGTTGGAATCCATACGCCCCTTGCTCCCTTTTCCGGCGGACAGAACCGTCCACTCCGTCCGTCGGTATCGTGACCCGTCCTGCCAGGGCGGTCAAATCGGGCGGAAACTAGGTCTTTTGCTGCGGCGTTGCAACACCTATAAGGGCGCTTCCAGTGAGACCTTTTGCCACTTTCCCTGTCCTCTTTCGAGACGCCTTGCACCCGAAATGTCCACGCTGATCCTGATCCCGGCCCGCATGGCTTCGACCCGCCTGCCGGGCAAGCCGCTGGCCGACATCGCAGGCGCCCCGATGATCGTCCATGTCGCCCGCCGTGCCGCCGAAGCCGGCCTTGGACGGGTGGTGGTGGCGACCGACACGCAAAGCGTGGCGCAGGCGGTGCGCGCGCACGGTTTCGAGGCCGTGATGACGCGCATGGATCACGAATCCGGCTCCGACCGGATCCACGAGGCGCTGATCGCGCTCGACCCCGGGCGCAAGGTCGAAACCATCGTCAATGTGCAGGGCGACCTGCCGACGATCGATCCCGCGATCATCGCCGCGTCGCTCAGGCCGTTCGAGGACGGGGCGGTGGACATCGCCACGCTCGGCGTCGAGATCGTCCGTGACGAGGAAAAGACCAACCCCAATGTCGTCAAGATCGTCGGCTCGCCGCTCTCGGGCAGCAGGCTGAGGGCGCTCTATTTCACCCGTGCCACGGCGCCTTGGGGCGAGGGGCCGCTCTACCATCATGTCGGCCTCTATGCTTACCGCCGCGAAGCACTCGAGCGTTTCGTCGCGCTGAAGCCGTCGCCGCTCGAACGGCGCGAGCGGCTGGAGCAGTTGCGGGCGCTGGAAGCCGGCATGCGCATCGACGCCGAGATCGTCCAGTCGCTGCCGCTCGGCGTCGACACGCCGGAAGACCTCGAACGCGCCAGACAGATCCTTTCAACCTGAGATATCGGCATGCCTGAAAAGACCAACAGAATATCCTTCCAGGGCGAGCCGGGCGCCAATTCCGACACCGCCAGCCGCAACATGTTCCCTTCGATGGACCCGTTGCCCTGCCCGACCTTCGAGGATGCCTTCAACGCGGTCGAGACCAACAAGGCCGACCTTGCCATGATCCCGATCGAGAACACCATTGCCGGGCGCGTCGCCGATATCCATCATCTCTTGCCGGAATCGAAGCTGCACATCATCGGCGAATATTTCCTGCCCATCCATTTCCAGCTGATGGTGTTGCCGGGCGTCAGGCGCGACGAGATCAAGACGGTGCACAGCCACATCCACGCGCTTGGCCAGTGCCGCAAATACATCCGCAAGAACGGCTGGAAGGCGATCGTCGCCGGCGACACGGCCGGCGCCGCCAAGATGGTCTCCGAGGTCAAGGACCGCACCATGGCGGCGCTGTCGCCCGCGCTGGCAGCGACCCTCTACGGGCTCGATATCATCGAGCAAAACGTCGAGGACACCGACTCAAACGTCACCCGCTTTGTCGTCCTGACCAAGAACAAGCAATGGGCCGAGCGCCCGTCGCCTGACGTCAAGATGATGACGACCTTCATCTTCCGCGTCCGCAACGTGCCGGCCGCACTCTACAAGGCGATGGGCGGCTTCGCCACCAACGGCATCAACATGACCAAGCTGGAGAGCTACCAGCTGGGCGCTTTCACGGCGACGCTGTTTTACGCCGACATCGAGGGCCATCCCGACGACCCGCTGGTCAAGCTGGCGCTGGACGAGCTTCGTTTCTTCTCGCGCGAAGTGCGGATTCTGGGCGTCTATCCGGCCAGTGGGTCGCGTGAGCAGTGGAAGGTGGCGGACTGATCGCTACTGGGCATGATCTCCGGACAAACGAAACCGTTTGTCCTAGAAAACCGGTTTCCACTTTTCGGGACCATGCCCTAGATCACCGCGCCTAGCGGCACATAGTCGATCTCCATGAAGGTCTCGACCTCCGGCACCCAGCGGTCGCGCACGAAGGCGACATGGTCGGGATGGTCGTTGTACCTGTTGTAGGCGGCCTGGTCGGCGAACTCCATCGAGAAGCCGAAACGATAGTCGTTCTTGGGGCTGATCTGCCGCAATTGCTCGAAATGCGTAACGCCTCTGATCGCGGTGAGGATTTTCTTGGCGTCGACCAGGAACCGCTTTTCCTCCAGCGAATGCGGCGGATGCTTCAGCGTGAAAACGACGGTGTGACGGATCATGTCCTGCTCCTGCAATGTCTTTCGGTGTTCGCTGCCATCATTCCGAGTCGACCCAAGCGCGGATAAGGTGATGCGCAATGGCGCCTTTCGGCGGCGTGACCAGATTGTCCTTGTGCGTCCTTTCCAGCATCAGGCGCACCTCGTCGCGAAAAAACCAGCGGCAGTCCTCAAGCTCGTTGAGATCGGCCTGGATGTCGTCGTTGAGCGGCTCGCCGAAGCAGCCGATCATCAGCGAATAGGGAAACGGCCAGGGCTGGCTGGCGTGGTAGACGACGCGGCCAAGCCGGATGCCGGCCTCTTCCAGCGTCTCGCGGCGCACCGCCGCCTCGATCGTCTCGCCCGGCTCGATGAAGCCGGCAAGGGCCGAGTACATGCCCGGCGCGAAATGCCGGCCGCGCCCGAGCAGGCACTTCTCCCGCGTTGCCGTCAGCATGATCGCCACCGGGTCGGTGCGCGGAAAATGCTCGGTGCCGCAATTCGGGCAATGGCGCTTGTAGCCGCCCGCCCGCATCTGCGATTCTGTACCGCATTTGCTGCAGAAGCGATGGCTGGCATGCCAGGCAAGCAGGGCCGCCCCTTGCGCCATCGCGCCAGCCGCCGCCTCGTCGATCAGCCCTTGCATGTAGACCGAGCGGTAGTCGATGGCCTTGACTGTTTCCGGAAGCTGTTCGGGTTCGACGCCGGCGGGCACGGCCAGCACCGGTCCTCGTTCGGAAAAGCCGAGCAGGATGCCTTGCGCCAGGGAAACCTTGAAGGGCTCGCTCTCGGTGGCGCCGAACCAGGGATCGAGAGCGCCGCCATCGCCGAGCTTCAGATAGAGCCGGTCGCCATGCATCAGAAGCAGCCGCGTCGCCGGATCGGCCAGCGCCTTGTCGACCGAGTCGTCGGCCCGGTTCTCGGACTGCCGGTCGATCGTGTTGCCGGCGAAGCCGACGAACTGGCTCGGCTCGCGCAAAGGCGCGTCAAACAGGCGGAAGCTCATGGGGACTCTGGAATATGTTGAGGGATGGACACTGGGAACGCTTATAGCGCCGCCTTGATCGTTTCGGCAAACCGTCGCAAGTCGGAACGTTGATAGGGCTCTCGCAGGCCATGTCCCCACACAGGGCCTGGCCAGCCGGGATCGCCTTCCGAACGCGCGATGACATGGATGTGCAGCTGGCGCACGATGTTGCCGAGCGCGCCGGTGTTGATCTTGGCGCAGCCGGTCGCCTTCTTCAGCGCCTGCGCCACCATATTGGTCTCGAAGGTCAGCATCGCCTGGTCGAGCGGCGTCATGTCATGGATTTCCTCCGCGCCGGGCCGCTGCGGCACCAGCAGCAGCCATGGCCAGCGGCGGTCGTTCATCACCCGCAATTCGCACAGCCCAAGCCACATCAACTGTTCGCTGTCCGCCTCCAGCCGTGCGTCCAGCGTAAATCCGGCCTCCAGGCCCGGCAACATCGGCGTTTCCCTTGCTTTTCTTGGTTTGCTCAACACATGAAGGCTAGAGCGGCGGCAAGGGGGCTGCAAGCGAATCATTGCGCCCTCACGGTTTGGTGCGCCGATTCGACATTTAACGATTTCTTCGGCGGACTTGCATTTCGTCGCGCAATTGCCGATATGGAAAGCGGGAGGTTGGTGGTGGACGATCCACTCGCCAACCGGGTCAGGTCCGGAAGGAAGCAGCCCTAACGAGCCCGGAACGGGTCATTGTTCCAGCCTCCCACCTCATCGGCCCCTCTCGCGACATTGACGACGCATTGCAGCGCGGGCGAGACTATGCGCAGGAATCGGCCGCCTTCGGGCGCGGCCATTTGGAGCTTTACGGGCGTATGAGCGAAGCCGGAAATTCGGGACCAAAAAGCCTGGAGATAGGCAAGGCCGCCGCCTATCGCGTGCTGGCGCGCAAGTACCGTCCTTCGAATTTTTCCGAGTTGGTCGGCCAGGAGCCGATGGTGCGCACCCTCACCAACGCCTTTGCCACCGGCCGCATCGCCCAGGCCTGGATGCTGACCGGCGTGCGCGGCGTCGGCAAGACCACGACGGCGCGCATACTCGCGCGGGCCCTGAATTATAAAACCGCCGATATCGACCAGCCTTCGGTCGACCTCGCCGTCCTCGGCGAACATTGCCAGGCGATCATGGAAGGCCGCCATGTCGACGTCATCGAGATGGACGCCGCCTCGCACACCGGCATCGACGACATCAGGGATATCATCGAGCGCGTGCGCTATGCGCCGGTCTCGGCCCGCTACAAGGTCTACATCATCGACGAAGTGCACATGCTGTCGACGCAGGCCTTCAACGGCCTGCTGAAGACGCTGGAAGAGCCGCCGCCGCACGTCAAATTCATCTTCGCCACCACCGAAATCCGCAAGGTCCCGATCACCGTCCTGTCGCGCTGCCAGCGCTTCGACCTGAGGCGCATCGACGCCGGCGCGCTGGTCGCGCATCTGTCCTCGATCTCGGCCCAGGAAGGCATTTCTGTCGACGACGACGCGCTGGCGATGATCGCGCGCGCCGCCGAAGGCTCGGCCCGTGATTCGCTTTCCATCCTCGACCAGGCGATTGCCCATGGCGCCGGCTCTGTCGGCGCCGATGCGGTTCGGGCGATGCTCGGGCTCGCCGACCGCGCCCGCATCGTCGACCTGTTCGAACATGTGATGAAGGGCGATGTGGCGGCAGCCCTTGCCGAATTCCGTGCGCAATATGACACCGGCGCCGATCCAGCCGCCGTGCTGACCGATCTTGCCGAATTCAACCATCTCGTCACCCGGCTGCGCTTCGTGCCGACGGCCATCGAGGATGCCTCGCTATCTGAGGACGAGCGGCAGCGCGGCGCCGATTTCGCCAGGACGCTGTCGGTCAGGGTGCTGTCGCGGACATGGCAGATGCTGCTCAAGGGCATTCCCGAAGTGCAGTCCTCCAACCGGCCGGTGAGTGCCGCCGAAATGGTGCTGATCCGGCTGGCGCATGCCGCCGATCTGCCGACGCTGGACGAGGCGCTGAGATCGCTCGAGGGCGCTGCGCCCATGCAGAATGGCGCGCCGCGCCCGAATGGGACGCCGGCAAGTTCCGGCAATGGCGGTGGTGCCGGCGCGGTGGCGCAGACGCGCATGCCATCCGGATCGGGCGGGGCACAGAGCATGCGGCTGGTCGAGGCCTCGCCTGCTCCCGTTGCCTACGTCGCTCCGCCGGAGCCTGCCATGGAATCGGCGCCGCTGAAATCGCTGGCCGACATCATTGCCCTGGCCGATGCGCAACGCGACATCGCCTTCAAGGTGCTGGTCAAGAGCTGCATCCGGTTCGTGCGTATCGAGCCCGGCCGCATCGACGTCGGCCTGACCAGCGATGCGCCCAAGATGCTGCTCAACGACCTGACGACGAAGCTTCGCGCCTGGACCGGCCGCAGCTGGCTGGTCTCGCTGTCAAAGGAAGAGGGCGGCCAGACGCTCGCCGAAATGGAATCGGCCAAACGCGAGACGGCATTTCTCGATGCCAAGAGCGATCCCACCGTGGCCGCCATCCTGGCGCGCTTTCCCGGTGCCAAGATCATCGACGTGCGCATTCCAGACGCGCCGGAAGCCGAAACGACAGAGGCTGAAGTGCCGGTAGAGCCGCCGGCTGACGACGATGAAACCTGATCCAGCCACGAATCCGCAAAGGACCCGACCATGAAAGATCTTCTCGGCCTGATGGGCAAGGCGAAGGAAATGCAGGCCAAGTTCCAGGCCATGCAGGACGAGATCGCCACGCTGGAAGCGTCCGGCCAGGCCGGCGGCGGCCTGGTCAATGTGACGCTGACCGGAAAATTCGAGATGAAGTCGCTGAAGATCGATCCGTCTCTGTTCAAGGAAGACGATGTCGAAATCCTGGAAGACCTGGTGCTGGCCGCTCACAACGACGCCAAGACCAAGGTCGAGCAGATCATGCAGGAAAAGACCAAGGCGCTGACCGCAGGTCTGCCGATCCCGCCGGGAATGAAACTGCCCTTCTAGCATTCGGCGCGCGCGCCCATGATCGCCATGACCGAAGAGCCCTCCGAAAGACTGATCGAGCAGCGTATCCGCAACAGGATCTACGAGATCCTGGAAATCCTGGCCGATTGTGACGACGGCGTCGATCTCGTCGGCATCAAGGGTTATTTCTATCTGTTCGAGGATTTCGTCCATCGCCCGTCGATCGAAGCCGGCACATCGGCGCTTTCAAAGGACGAGCGCGCGATCGTGCTGGAGATCGCCGAATTCCTGGAGGCGGCAAGCGAGACAAATCCGGACTTCACCAAGGCTGAGTTCATAGACAGCGACTGGCCGGCAAAGATCGCGCCGACGGCCAGGGAGGCGCGGACGCTGTTCCTCCGGCGCGGCCTGTTTTCGGAGAAGGTCGAGGAGCTTGAGCCCGGCCAGCCGGCGGCCATTACAGTGGGGCACTAATTCACTTTTAGGCCATGCAGCTGTACCAATTTGGCAACAGAGCCTCATCAATAACGTTTTGGCCATCATTTTGCCCGAAAGTGTCTCATTCTTGCCGCAGCCTGGGGGCGGGCATGGAAGTGAGAGGGTTACCTGTTGATTGCCACGCGATGGAAGACGCCGCTGTTGCTCTGCGCCGTCATTTCACCCCTGTTTTTGGCTGCCTGCAGCCAGACCACGTCACACGGCATGTCCGTCGCCAGCCTGACCGACGCCATCACGCCGGGTTTCCTCAGCTCACGGGCCTACAGCCACACGCCGAAGGACAAGGAATGCCTGGAACGGGCGATGTTCTTTGAATCCAACCGATCGAGCCGCGACGGCATGATCGCGGTCGGCACGGTGGTGATGAACCGGCTGCGCTCCGGCAAGCACGGCAGCACCATCTGCCAGGTGGTGGGCGAGCGCGGGCAGTTCGCCCCCGGCGTCATGACAAGGCCGATGAATTCACGCGCAATGCCCGATGTCGAAGAGGCTGCCGAGGCGGTGCTCAAGGGTGAGCGCAAGGCCAAGCTCAAGAACACCATGTTCTTCCACACCGCCGGCTTACGCTTCCCCTACAAGAACATGCACTACACCATGGTTGCCGGCGGCAATGCCTTCTACGAGAAGCGCGGCCGCAACTGGCAGCCGCTGCCGGACGAGCCGCAGGTCGCCATTGCCTCGGCGGCGCCGCAGAAGCCAGCGGAGCCGGTGACGATGGTCGCGTCCGCCGAGCCGGTGCGTCCGGCCAAGCCGGCGACCGTCCGGTCCGTCCCTGCCCAGCAGACCTATTTGACCGCGGCCGCCGCGCCGACCGCGAAATCCGCGCGTGTCTCGGCGGAGCCGACGGTGGTGGCGATGCAGGAGCCGATGGAGGAACCGGATGCCGCCCGTTTTGGCGGAACCTTGAACACAAGGACAAGGGTCATCTCCTCGGTCGAGGAAGCGCCGCAAGAGGCGTCTATGGGATTCCAGTCGACGCCTGAGAACACCGACGCTGTCGGCGCGATGATCGTCAGCCAGGGCCGGCCGCTCGAAACCAACTGATCTGCTCTCCATGGTCCCCATAGGCCCTGCCCATTTTGGTCCGCCAAGGCCAATATGGCGGTCATGCGTATGCGGATGTTCCAAAGCGCTCTGAAAAATCCTAGATCAGAGCGATGTCGAAGCGAATCGCCGGTCCCGAGATCGAACGTCTGATCCAGCTCCTGGCCAAGGTGCCGGGGCTGGGTCCCCGGTCGGCCAGGCGTGCGGCCCTTCATCTGATCAAGAAGAAGGAGCAGCTTTTGTCGCCGCTGGCCGCCGCCATGGCCGAAGCGGCCGACAAGGTGCGCATCTGCTCGACCTGCGGCAATGTCGACACATCGGACCCTTGCATGATCTGCACCGACCCGCGCCGTGACGCCGGCACCATCATCGTCGTCGAGGACGTCTCCGACCTGTGGGCGCTGGAGCGCGCGGCGGCGATGAATGTGCGCTACCACGTACTCGGCGGCACGCTGTCGCCGCTCGACGGCATCGGCCCCGACCAGCTCAACATGCGCTCGCTGGTCGACCGCGTCGCCGGTGGCGAGGTCAAGGAGATCATCCTCGCCGTCAATGCGACGGTGGAGGGCCAGACGACCGCGCATTACCTCACCGATCAGCTGTCCGGCTTCGACATCAAGGTGACACGGCTCGCGCATGGCGTGCCGGTCGGCGGCGAACTCGACTATCTCGACGAGGGCACGCTGGCCGCGGCGCTGCGCTCGCGGACGGCGTTTTGACGCAATTGGCGGGGATGCTTGCTGAGATGACTGCCGCAGAACACAACCTTCGCAATGTCATCTCTGCATTTCTTCTGGCCGCGCTGGCCAGTCTCTTCATTTCCGCTCCCGCCTCCGCCGCAAAGATCGACGACCAGTTCCGCGCCTGGCTGCAGAACGACCTTTGGCCGCAAGCAAGGGCGAAAGGCATTTCCAAAACCACCTTCGATGCCGCCTTTGACGGCATCAAGCCCAATCTGAAGCTGCCGGACTTGGTCAAGCCGGGCGATAAGGCGACCACGCCGCGAAAGCAGCATCAGGCCGAATTCGGCTCACCCGGCGCCTATTTCGCCGAGAAGACCGTTCGCGCGGTGACGGCGGGCGGGCGGGCGCGCGAAGCCACCAATGCCAGGACACTTGCATCAATCGAAAAGCGCTACGGCGTGCCGGGCGAAGTGCTGCTGGCGATCTGGGGCCGCGAGACCGGATTCGGCGCGGCAAAAATACCCTACGACGCCTTCGAGGTGCTGGGCACCAAGGCGTTCATGTCGACCAGGAAGGACTTCTTCCGCACCGAGTTGCTTGCTGCACTCGAGATCGTCGAGCGCGGGCTGGCTCCGGTCGGCGCGATGAAATCGTCCCGGGCCGGAGCGCTCGGCCAGCCGCAATTCATGCCGACCTCGTTCCTGAAACATGCCGTCGATTTCGACGGCGACGGCCGCGCCGACATCTGGAACTCGACGCCGGACGTGCTGGCCTCGATCGCCAATTATCTCGTCCATTACGGTTGGGTAAAGGGCCGTGGCTGGGGTTTCGAGGTGACGGTGCCGGAAAGCGTTTCCTGTTCGCTGGAAGGCCCGGACCAGGGCAAGAAAATCTCGCAATGGGCTGATATGGGCATCAAGCGCGTTGGCGGCAAACCGTTTCCGGCAAGTGAGCTGAAGGCCGAGGGTTTTCTGTTGATGCCGGCAGGGCGCAGCGGCCCGGCCTTTATCGCCACACCCAATTTCTACGTGCTGAAGCAATACAACACCAGCGACCTCTACGCGCTGTTCATCGGCCACGGCGCCGACCGCATCGCCCATGGCGATGGCAATTTCGCCGGCAGCTGGGGCGCGGTTGGCGGGCTCCACCGTTCGGACATCGCCGCTCTGCAACGCGCGCTGGAAGCCCAGGGCTATGATGTCGGCAGCGCCGATGGCCTGCCCGGCTTCAAGACCCGCCGTTCGATCGGCGCTTGGCAAGCCAAGAACGGCCGCGCCGCCACCTGCTTCCCTGACGCCGGCTTGGTCGCGGCGCTGAAGTAGTCGCGACATTCGCCAGATTTTCCCCGATCGGCAGGCTCTATTGGCTGGCCCGTGCGTCGACATCCTCCGGCCTTTCTCGCCCGTTGAGCCGTCGGATAAATGCTCGTTGCCCGCCACGAGGCCGCCGGATATGGTGTTGACCAACTGGACAAAAACCGCAACGGTAAGAGGTCAGTGGGGCCGTCTCAAGGCCCGAAAAGAATTCCACAACCCTGAGCCGGGAACTCAGGTCAACAAACAACAAAACAGGGAACAATCACGATGATGATGGAAAAGTTTGCTCTACGCTCTCGCTTCCTGCTGGCGGGTGCAGCCATGTCCGCGCTGCTTCTGGCCGGCGCGCCCGCCGGTGCGGTCACGCCCGCCGACACGCTGGTCGAAGGTTTCGCGATCGACGACATCATCTCCATGGATCCGGGCGAGGCGTTCGAGCTGTCGACCGCCGAGGTCACCGGCAACACCTATGATCTGCTTGTCCGTCTCGACCTCAGCGACACCTCCAAGGTCAAGGGCGACCTCGCCGAAAGCTGGACCGTCTCCGATGACGGCCTGACCTACACGTTCAAACTCAAGCCCGGCCTGAAATTCGCTTCCGGCAACCCGATCACCGCGGCCGACGTCGCCTGGTCGTTCGAACGCGCCGTCAAGCTCGACAAGAGCCCGGCCTTCATCATCGGCCAATTCGGCATCAGCGGCGACAACGTCGCCGAGAAGGCCAAGGCGGTCGACGAGACCACTTTCCAGTTCACCGTCGACAAGGCTTATGCCCCGAGCTTCGTCCTGAACTGCCTGTCGGCAACGGTCGCTTCGGTGGTCGACGCCAAGCTGGTCAAGGAACATGTCGCGGCGGTCACGCCGAGCGCCGACTACAAATGGGACAATGATTTCGGCAATGCCTGGCTGAAGACCGGCTATGCCGGCTCCGGCGTCTTCAAGCTGCGCGAATGGCGCGCCAATGAGGCAGTCGTTCTCGAGCGCAACGACAATTACCATGGCGAAAAGGCCAAGCTTGCCCGCGTCATCTATCGCAACATGAAGGAAAGCTCGGGCCAGCGCCTGGCGCTCGAAGCCGGCGACATCGACGTTGCCCGCAATCTCGAGCCGAACGATCTCGACGCCATCGCCAAGAACGCCGATCTCACGACCACCAGCGCGCCGAAGGGCACCGTCTACTACATCAGCCTCAACCAGAAGAACCCGAACCTCGCAAAGCCGGAGGTCCGCCAGGCCTTCAAATATCTGGTCGACTATGATGCCTTGAGTTCCACCATCCTCAAGGGCATCGGCGAAATCCACCAGACCTTCCTGCCCAAGGGCGTGCTCGGCGAATTGGATGAGAATCCGTTTAAGCTCGATGTCGCCAAGGCCAAGGAATTGCTGGCCAAGGCCGGCTTGCCCGACGGCTTCAGCGTAACCATGGACGTACGCACCGGCCAGCCGACGACCGGCATGGCGGAATCGATCCAGCAGACGCTTGGCCAGGCCGGCATCAAGCTCGAGATCATCCCGGGCGACGGCAAGCAGACGCTGACCAAATATCGCGCCCGCAACCACGACATCTATATCGGCCAGTGGGGCCAGGATTATTTCGACCCGAATTCCAACGCCCAGACCTTTGCCTCGAACCCGGACAATTCGGATGCGGGCAAGTCCAAGACGCTCGCCTGGCGCAACGCCTGGGACATTCCGGACCTGACCAAGGAAACGGAAGCAGCACTGCTCGAGAAGGACGCCGGAAAACGCGCTGACATGTACAAGGATCTGCAGAAGAAAATTCTCGACACCAGCCCCTTCGTCGTCATCCACCAGCAGCTGGAAGTCGCCGGCCTGCGCAAGAACCTCAAGGGCTTTGCGCTCGGCCCGAGCTTCGACAGCAATTTCGTCGGGCCGGTGTCCAAGGAATAGTGCTCGCGGACACGCCGCATGAGCACGGTTGAAAAGGAAGTGGCGGCGGGGCGTGGCAGCGCCCGCGCCGTCGCTATTGCGTCATCGCTTGGCCGTTTCCTGGTCATTGCGATCACGACCTATCTTGGTCTGCTCGCGGTCACCTTCTTCATCGGCCGCGTCATTCCGATCGACCCGGTGCTGGCGGTGCTCGGCGACCGGGCGCCGGCCAATGTCGTCGAGCGCACGCGCCGGGAGATGGGCCTCGACCTGCCGTTGATCGAGCAGTTCTACATCTATGTGAAAAATGCCCTGAACGGTAATTTCGGCATCTCCGTGCTGACCACCAATCCGGTCATGACCGACATTCGCCGGGCGCTGCCGGCCACCACCGAACTGGCGACGCTGGGAACGCTTATCGGGGCGCTGTTCGGCGTGCCGCTCGGCGTGCTGGCGGCGGTCAAGCGCGGCAGTCTCATCGACCAGATCGTGCGCATCATCGGCCTGATCGGCTATTCCGTGCCGATCTTCTGGCTCGGCCTGCTGGCGCTGGTGCTGTTCTATGCCAAGCTGCAATGGGTTGCCTTCCCGGCGCGGCTCGACGTCGTCTACGAATACACTTTTACGCCGATCACCGGCTTCTATCTCCTCGACTCCGCGATGCAGGGGCAGTGGGACGTGTTTTACGACGCCTTCCGCCACATCATCCTGCCGGCATCGCTGCTCGGCTACTTCTCGCTCGCCTATATCAGCCGCATGACGCGCTCGTTCATGCTCAACGAACTGTCCCAGGAATACATCGTCGCGGCACGCGCCAAGGGCCTGTCGGAAACCCGCATCATCTGGGGCCACGCGCTGCGCAATGCGGCGGTGCCGATGGTGACGGTGATCGCGCTCTCCTATGCCGGGCTGCTCGAAGGCTCGGTGCTCACCGAAACAGTGTTCTCGTGGCCGGGCATCGGCCTTTACATCACCAATTCGCTGCAGAACGCCGACATGAATGCGGTGCTCGGCGGCACCATCGTCATCGGCTCGGTGTTCATCGCCATCAATCTCCTCTCCGACCTGCTGTATCGGGTGCTCGATCCGAGGACGAAGGTTCAATGAGCAGAGGTATTCCACTTTCGGGCCTAGAGCAGTTCACCGTTTCACGGAAACGGCGACCCGCTCTAACTCCTTGTTTTTACGCAATTCCGGACGGAAAACCGTTTCACACTTTTCCTGGAATTGCTCCAGCTGCGGCCAATCACCCCCACTCCGGCCCTTCGGGCCACCTCTCCCCCTGCCCGGGGGAGAGGAAAAGCCGGTCGCACGCCTGGCGCCTTTCATCTCCCCCGTCGAGCGGGAGCGAGGTGGTCTGCGAAGCAGGCCGGAGTGGGGGTCGACAGCACCAAGAGGCATCGTCATGACCGCCTCCGACGCCCGCCCTCTCTCCCGTCGCGACTGGCTGCTCAGCGAGCGGCCGGCCTCGCGCATGCAGGCAAGGCTCGGCCGCGCCTATGTGGCGTGGCGGCGCTTTTCCGCCAACCGTCTGGCCTTTCTCGGCCTGCTCATCATCGTTGCCCTGCTGGTCGTTGCCGCCCTTGCCGGCGTGCTGGCACCTTATTCTCCGACGTTCGGCGACCTGAAGAACGCGCGCCTGCTGGCGCCGAGCGCCGAGCACTGGTTCGGCACCGACGATCTCGGCCGCGATATCCTGTCGCGCATCCTCTACGGCTCGCGCTGGACCCTTTATGTGGTCATCCTGGTCGCCATCATCGCGGCACCGATCGGCCTTCTGGTCGGCACGGTGGCCGGCTATGCCGGCGGCTGGACCGATGCCATCCTGATGCGCATCACGGACATCTTCCTCGCCTTTCCCAAGCTGATCCTGGCGCTGGCCTTTGTCGCAGCACTTGGCCCCGGCATCGAGAATGCGGTGCTGGCCATCGCCATCACCTCATGGCCGCCCTACGCCCGCATCGCGCGGGCAGAGACGCTGACGGTGCGCAATTCCGATTACATCAAGGCGGTGCAGCTGATGGGCGCCTCGCCCTTCCGCATCGTGCTGCGCCATATCATGCCGCTTTGCATTTCGTCCCTGATCGTCAGGGTGACGCTCGACATGGCCGGCATCATCCTGACCGCCGCCGGGCTCGGTTTCCTCGGCCTCGGCGCGCAACCGCCGCTGCCCGAATGGGGCACGATGATCGCGTCCGGCCGCCGCTTCGTGCTCGACCAGTGGTGGGTGGCCGGTGCGCCGGGCTTCGCCATCCTCATCGTCAGCCTCGGCTTCAACCTGCTCGGCGACGGCCTGCGCGACGCGCTCGATCCTCGCAGTGGTGACCAATGAGCAGGGAAACGAAGACGCTTCTCGACGTCGACGACCTGCGCGTCACCTTCCCGACCCGCACCGGTCTAATCGAGGCGGTGCGCGGCGTTTCCTTTTCGCTCGGCCGCGAACGGCTCGGCATCGTCGGCGAGTCGGGCTCGGGAAAATCGCAGACCGGCCGCGCCATCATGGGCCTGACGCCGCCGCAGGCCCGGATATCGGCCAACAAGCTCGCCTTCGACGGCATCGACCTGCTCAGCGTCTCGCCGCGCGAACGTCGGAAGCTGCGCGGCAAACGCATCGCCATGATCCTGCAGGACCCGAAATATTCGCTCGACCCTGTCATGAGCATCGGCCGCCAGATCGTCGAGACGCTGCGCACCCATGAAAAGGTCGGCAAGGCCGAGGCACGCGACCGCGCATTGGCCATGCTGGAGGCGGTGCAGATCCGTGATCCCTCTCGCGTCTTCAACCTGCATCCGCATGAAGTTTCGGGCGGCATGGGCCAGCGCGCAATGATCGCCATGATGCTGATCGCCGGTCCGGAAATGATGATCGCCGACGAGCCGACCTCGGCGCTCGACGTCACCGTGCAGCTTGATGTGCTAGGCATTCTCGACCGGCTGGTCAGTGAGCGCGGCATGGGGCTGATCTTCATCTCGCACGATCTGCGCCTGGTCTCGTCCTTCTGCGACCGCGTCATCGTCATGTATGCCGGCAAGGTGGTAGAGCAGCTCAAGGCGTCCGAACTCGGCCATGCCCAGCATCCCTACACGCGCGGCTTGCTCAATTGCATGCCCAAGATCGGCGCCGACCGCCACCCGCTGCCGGTGCTCGACCGCAAGCCGGAGTGGGCGGCATGACTTCCGCGATTGCCGTCGACAGGCTGGAAGTGATCTTCGACCGTTTTCGCGCACTGAAGGGCGTCAGCCTCGACGTGCAGCCGGGCGAATCCTTCGGCCTGGTCGGTGAATCCGGCTCCGGCAAATCGACGCTGCTGCGGGCCATCGCCGGCCTTGCACCGGTCGCTTCGGGCGGCATCGCCGTCAACGGCAAGACGCTCGGGCCACGCCGCGACAAGGCCTTCTACCGCGAAGTGCAGATGGTCTTCCAGGATCCGTACGGCTCGCTGCACCCGCGCCAGACCGTTGACCGCCTGCTGCAGGAGCCGCTTGCCATCCATGGCTTTGCCGACGGCGAAAAGCGCATCCAGCGGGCGCTCGACGAGGTCGGCCTCGGCAACGGTTTTCGGTTCCGCTATTCGCACCAACTCTCCGGCGGCCAGCGCCAGCGCGTGGCGATTGCGCGTGCACTCATTCTCGAACCGTCGATCCTGCTGCTCGACGAGCCGACCTCGGCGCTCGACGCCTCGGTGCAGGCGGAAGTGCTCAACCTGTTGGAAGAGGTACGCAAGCGGCGCAAGCTGACCTTCCTGATGGTCAGCCACGACCTCGCCATCATCACCCATATGTGCGAGCGGCTGATGGTGATGCAAAGCGGCGAGGCGGTGGAGAATCTTGCGGCTAACGACCTTGTCGAGCGCCGTGTCTCGAAGGACTATACGCGCAACCTGCTGAGAGCGAGCGACGGGTTTGTGAGAACCGGCTGAATTCGTTCTTCCTGTGCACAGAACAACCGTCTTGGGGGACTACGATGGAGGAGTGGAAGTTTGCGGATCCGCCCAATGTCGCAGTGTTTGTGGATGGGGGGATAGTTACGCGTGGCGACGACTGGATTGCCTACGTCTCGCATGACAATGACGACGGCAGTTGGCAATTCCACAACAGCGAAACGGGACCTGTGAACGAAGGCGATATCATGATTGTCAGCTTGCAGAACGTTGCGCGGCGGGACGAAAGCGTCCAGGCGTTGGCTGACTTGCCAGAAGGCTGGCATGCGTGGCGCATCTCAAGATCGTCGCCGTGGCAACGCGCCAGGTCGCACCCTGTACCTTCCAACGACAACGAATGACCAGGCAAAGCGTTAAGTCGAACCTTGCGCCAGTTCGCCGTTTTCCAGAACGGGGGGCTCTTCTCGGTCCTTCGGCTCCTTGATCCTGAACCACGTCACATAAAGCGCCGGCAGGAACAGCAGCGTAATCGCCGTGCCGGCAATGATGCCGCCCATCATGGCATAGGCCATCGGGCCCCAGAACACTTCACGTGCGATCGGGATCAGCGCCAAGCTGGCGGCGGCGGCCGTCAGCGCGATCGGCCGCATGCGGTGTTCCGTCGCTTCGATGACAGCGGCCCAGCGGTCCTTGCCTTCCCGGACGAGATCCTCGATCTGCACGATCAGGATGACCGAATTGCGGATCAGGATGCCGATCAGCGCCAGCACGCCCAGGATGGCGACGAAGCCGAGCGGTGCTCCGCTCGGCACCAGGGCCGCCACCACGCCGATCAGGCCGAGCGGCGCCACGGCCACCACCAGGAACAGGCGCTGGAAACTCTGCAGCTGGATCATCAGGATGGTCGCCATGACGAACAGCATCAGTGGCACCACGGCGGCGATCGGTCCCTGGCTTTTGGCGCTTTCCTCGACCGAGCCGGCGGTGGCGATCGAATAGCCCGGCGGCAGCTTGGCGGTGAAGGCATCGACCGACGGCTTCAACTCGTTGACGACGGTGGCCGGCAGCACGTCGCCGACCAGTCCGGCGCGCACGGTGATGGTCGGGATGCGGTCGCGTCGCCACACCGTTGGCTGCTCCAGATCGTAGCGGAAGTTGGCGACGGCCGCGAGCGGGATCGCCTCGCCGCTACTGGTCGGCAGCTGCATGTTCTGCAAGGTTTCGATCGAGCCGCGTTCGGACCCACGCGAGCGCGCCACGACATTGATCAGATAGGTGGCGTCGCGCACTTGCGTGATGGTGGCGCCGCCGACCGTGCTGTTCAGCGCGCTGGCGATGTCGGAGGAGGTGATACCGAGCTGGCGTGCCTTGTCCTGCAGCACGTCGACCCTCAGCACACGCTGCGGCTCGTTCCAGTCGAAGGTCGGCGCTGCTAGCTTTGGATTGGCGGAGATGACACCGGCGAATTGCTGCGCCAGTTCGCGCACCGTCTGGATGTCGGGACCGCCGACGCGGTATTGCACCGGGCGGCCGACCGGCGGTCCGAGTTCGAGCGGTTTGACGAAGGCGTCGGTGCCGACGAACTCCTCGCGCAGCAGTTTTTCAAGCGCCGGCTTGACCCTGTTGCGGGCCGCGATGCTCTTGGTGACGATGACGGTCTGGCCGAAATAGGGGTTGGCCGGCTGCACGTCATAGGCGAGCACAAAACGCACCGCGCCCTGGCCGATATAGGACGAAAAATGGTCGATGTCGGGATTGCCGACCAGCGCCCGCTGCTCGAACCGCTCCATCTGGTCGCGCGTATCGGCGATCGAGGCATTCTGCGGCAGGTTCCAGTCGACGATCAGCTCCGGCCGGTCCGATGGCGGAAAGAACTGCTGCTGCACCAGCCCGAAGCCGGCGATCGAGCCGGCAAACAAAAGCACGGTGACGATGATCGTCAGCCAGTGATGGCGCACCGAGCCGACAAGCACGCGCCGGAAAAGCGAGGTGAAGCGGCCGGGCTGGTCGTGATGCTTGGTTTTCATCGTCGCCGGCAGGATGGTGACCCCGAGCAGTGGCGCAAACAGCACCGCCACGACCCATGACACCAGCAGCGAAACGGCGATGACCACGAAGAGGGTGAAGGTATATTCGCCGGCGGCGCTGTTGTTGAGGCCGATCGGGATGAAGCCGGCGACCGTCACCAGCGTACCGGTCAGCATCGGAAAGGCGGTCGATGTGTAGACATAGGTCGCCGCCTTGCGCAGATTGTCGCCGACCTCCAGCCGCGCCACCATCATCTCGACCGCGATCATCGCGTCGTCGACCAGAAGCCCGAGCGAGATGATCAGCGCCCCCAGGGAAATACGCTGCAGCGAAATGCCGAGATAAGCCATGACCGTGAAGGTGATGGCCAGCACCAGCGGGATCGACAGCGCCACGACGAAGCCGGCGCGCATGCCGAGGCTGATGAACGATACGGCGAGCACGATGGCGACCGCCTCGAACAGCGCGCGCGTAAAGCCCGAGACGGCCTCCTCGACGATGACCGGCTGGTCGGCCACCAGATGCACGCCGACGCCGACCGGCAGGTCGGCCAGCACCTTGTCCATCTCCTTGTGCAGCGCCTCGCCGAATTCGAGCAGGTTGGCGTTGGGTTTCATGCCGATGGCGAGCCCGATGGCGTCCTGGCCGTTGAAGCGGAACAGTGCCGTAGGCGGATCGACATAGCCGCGCGTGATCGTCGCCACGTCGCTGAGGCGGAAGAAACGGTCATCGACGCGCAGATTGATGGCGCGCAGGCTGTCCTCGGAGGTGAACTGCCCGCCGACACGCACGCTGATGCGCTCCGGCCCGGACTGGATGACGCCGGACGGCGTGATCGCGTTCTGCGCCTGCAGGCTCGCCACGATCGCTTGCTGGTTGAGGCCGAGGGCGGCGATCTGGCGGGTCGAGAATTCGAGATAGATCGCCTCGTCCTGGGCGCCGACGAGGTCGACCTTGCCGGCGTTGGGCACGGTCAGGATTTTTGTTCTGGCGTCCTCGACATAGTCGCGCAACTGGCGCGGCGTCAGCCCGTCCGATGTGAAGGCGTAGATGTTGCCATAGACGTCGCCGAAGCGGTCGTTGAAGAAGGGTCCCTGCACCCCCTGCGGAAACTGCGCCGCGATGTCGTTGACCATGTTGCGCACCTGAATCCAGTTCGGCACGACATCGCGTGCTTTGGTGGTGTCCTTCAGGTTGACGAAGATGACGGTCTGGCCGGCCGTGGTGACGGACTTGGTGTAGTCGAGGCTGTCGAGTTCCTCGAGTTTCTTCTCGATACGGTCGGTCACCTGCTGCACGGTTTCCCTGACCGAGGCGCCCGGCCAGTTGGCCTGGATGATCATCGTCTTGATGGTGAAATTGGGGTCTTCTTCACGGCCGAGATTGAGGTAGGAGAACACGCCAGCCACGACGAAGACCAGCATGAAATACCAGACCATGGAGCGGTGGTTGAGCGCCCAGTCGGAGAGATTGAAGCCTTTCATGAGGCCCCTCCCTCGGGCACTGTCACCTTCTGGCCTTCGCTCAGGCTGTGGACGCCCGCCGTGACAACACGCATGCCGGCCTCCAGCCCCTCGGCCACCGTGAAGGTGCCGCCATTCTTCGACGCGACCTTTATGTCGCGTGCGTTCACGCTGGATGTCTGCGGGTCGACGATCCACACTTTCGCGGAACCGTTCTTTTCGAACAGCGCCGACATGGGCAGTTCGATCGTCAGTGCCACCTTGGTCTCGCGGGTCGCCGTCACCGTCGAGCCGAGCCGGAAGGCCTGTGGCGGATCCGTGAGCGTCAGCTTGACGCGCCGCGTGCGGGTCGAGCCCTCGGATTGCGGTGCGATCTCGCGCAGCTTGGCCCCGGTCTGGATCGTCGGCAGCGACTGCAGGATCACCTGGAAGGGCGTGCCGGCCTCAAGATCACCGGTCAATTGATCGGGAATGTCGACCACCGCCTCGCGCAGGTCCGAACGCGCCACGGTGACGACGGTCTGGCCGGGCGAGACCGTCTGGCCAACTTCGGCGCCGACCGCGGTGACGACACCGTCGAAATCAGAGAACAGCCTGGCATAGCCGAGCTGTTCCTGCGATTTGGCAAGCGAAGCCTTGGCCCGCTCGACACCTGCCTCCGCAGCTTTGCGCGCCTGCTGCGCGGCATCGAAGACAGCTTGCGAGGCGTTGGCCGAGGCGAGCAACTGGCGCTGCCGTTCCTCGCTGGCGGCGGCGTTGGCGAGCTGCGCCTCGGCATTGGACAGTTCCGCCTTGGCCGCCTGGAGGCCCAACTCCAGTGCGGTCGGATCCAGTGCCGCTATCGTCGTGCCCTTGCTGACGATGTCGCCGACCTGGACGTCGCGCGAGACGACCCGGCCAAGCAGGCGGAAGGCCAGGTCGGCGCTGACCTGCGGTTCCACGGATCCGGCAAAACCGAAGATTTGCGTGGTGCGCGGCTCGATCACCATCGACAGCACCGGTCGGACGATCTCGGGCGGCTTTTCCTCCGACTTGGAGCAGGATGCCAGCGCGCCGAGCATGAGCACGCCGAGCAGGATGCGTGGCGTCCGGCTCATTGGCCCGCTCCCGATATCTCGATCGTCTGTTCAGGGCTGAGCAGCTGTCCTCCAGCGGTGACGACGCTCTGGCCCGCGTCCAGCCCCTTGGCGATCACGACCGTGCCCGAATTGAACGCCAGCACTTCGACTGGCGCCATCGTCACTGCCTTGGTCGAGGGATCGACGATCCAGACCGCCGGCTTGCCGCCGCTGGACGTCAGCGCCTGCCAAGGCAGCAGGATCGCCTTCGCCGGCTTGGCGCTTACCGTGCCGATGACGGCTGCCCCAAGCGGCATGCCGGCGGGCGTGTCGGGAATGGCGATTTTGACCCGGATCGAGCCCGAAGCCGGGTCGACCGCAGGCGAGATTTCGCGGACCTTGCCCGTCGCCCTGACCTGCGGATCGGACAACAGCGTGATCGTCACCGCAGGCGATGCCGGTGCCTTGGCGATCAGCGTCTCCTGCACGTTGAACACGGCGTCGCGGTCACCGTCCTCGGCGACGGTGAAGACGGTTTGCGCGGCTTGCACCACTTGGCCGGTTTCGACTTGGCGGGCGGTGATCACGCCGGCGGCACCGGCCTTGAGCTCGGTGAAGGACAGGTTTTGCTGGGCGTTGGAGAAAGCGCTCTGCGCGGCTTCGACGCTGCCTTGTGCCACCTTCAGGGCCTGGTCCGCGGCGTCATAATCGCGCCTGGTGGTAAAACCCTGGGCGAGCAGCGTCTTCTGCCGTTCGAAGGCGGCGGCGGACTGGGTCAATTGCGCCTGTGCCGCGTCGAGATCGGCCTGCGCCGAGCGCAAATCGGATTCCTGCTCCTGCGGATCGATCCGGGCGAGCACCGTGCCTTGATCGACATGCTGGCCGACATCGACAAACCGTTCGGCGACGCGACCACCGACCCGGAACGACAGATTGTTCAGCGTACGCGCCGCGATCACCCCGGTCAGCGAGGTTCTCGGCGCATAGTCGGCCATCGCCACGGTTTCGGTGCGCACCATGACCGGCAATTTCTTGTCCGCCGCCTCCTGCTTCTGGCAGCCGGTTAGCAGAAGAGCCGCCGTGCAAGCGAAAAGCACCGAGGCGATCGGACAAGAAAACAGGCAGGGGGTTTTGACCGACGGCCGCGAGACGGACGATGTCGCGTTCCTGCTCATGGACTCCCCCAGCCCCGTGGGCGGCTAGCGCGGATCGCGAGACCTCGCGGATATCTGGAGGATAGTCGATCCCCGGGAAAAGGAAACCGGTGTCGTACGTGTATCGGGCAACTGGTTAAGCGCCGGGATCCACCTGTCGCAGGCCCAATCGCCTGCCGGTGGTGCCGACTTGAGGAAAACGTGAAATAAGGTCAGAAGACGTCTCAACGGCATCAAACAGGACGGGCGCCGGCCCGGTGAGGATACGATGAAGAATTCAGCCATTTCCGAACGCAAGAACCAATCGATTTCCCGCGGCGTCGGCATGACCACGCAGATCTATGCCGACCGGGCTGAAAATTCGGAAATCTGGGATGTCGAGGGACGTCGCTATATCGATTTCTCGTCGGGCATCGCCGTGGTCAACACCGGGCATCGCCATCCCAGGGTGATCGAGGCGGTCAAGGCACAGCTCGACCGCTTCACCCACACCTGCCACCAGGTGGTGCCCTATGAGAGCTATGTGCGCCTGGCCGAACGGCTGAACGGCATGCTGCCCGGCAAGTTCGAGAAGAAGACGATCTTCGTCACCACCGGGGCCGAGGCGGTAGAGAACGCCATCAAGATCGCCCGCAATGCCACCGGCCGTCAGGCGGTCATCGCCTTCGCCGGCGGCTTCCATGGCCGCACCTTCATGGGCATGGCGCTGACCGGCAAGGTCGTGCCCTACAAGGTCGGCTTCGGCGCCATGCCGGGCGACGTCTATCATGCGCCGTTCCCGGTGCCGCTGCACGGTGTCTCGGTCGCCGACTCGCTGGCCGCGCTCGACCGGCTGTTCAAGGCCGATGTCGATCCGGCCCGCGTCGCAGCCATCATCATCGAGCCGGTTCAGGGCGAAGGCGGTTTCTACGACGCGCCGCGTGACTTCCTGGTTGCGCTGCGCAAGCTTTGCGACCAGCACGGCATGCTGCTGATCGCCGACGAAGTGCAGACCGGCTTTGCCCGCACCGGCAAGATGTTTGCGATGGATCACCATGAGGTGGCCGCAGACATCACCACCATGGCCAAGAGCCTGGCCGGCGGTTTCCCGCTGGCCGCGGTCACTGGCCGCGCCGAAATCATGGATGCGCCCGGCCCCGGCGGGCTCGGCGGCACCTATGGCGGCAGCCCGATCGGTGTTGCCGCCGCGCACGCCGTGCTCGACGTGATCGAGGACGAAAACCTGTGCGACCGCGCCAACACGCTGGGCGCAAGGCTGAAGCAGCGGCTGCAGTCGATCCGCGACGACGTGCCCGAAATCGTTGACATCAGAGGCCTCGGCTTCATGAATGCGGTCGAGTTCAACGACGTCAAGAAGGGCCTGCCGTCGGCCGAGATCGCCAATGCGATCCGGTTGAAGGCGCTCGACAAGGGCCTGATCCTGCTGACCTGCGGCGTCTACGGCAACGTCATCCGCTTCCTGGCGCCGATCACCATCCAGGACGAAGTCATGAACGAAGCACTCGACATCCTGGAAAGCTCGATCCGCGAAGTCTGCGCCGCCTGAACTTCTACCCTCCCCTTGTGGGGAGGTCGGACCGAAGGTCCGGGTGGGGGTCTGCGCTGACCTTGCAGGACTTGGCTCCTTCTTCGCAATTCCATGGCCGTCTAAGCCGTCCGCCACATCGGAATGATCGAGGCGGCCAGCACCAGTGCCAGCACGATGTTGAGCGCGCGCCATTGCCATTCGGTCTTGAGCAGCCGCGCCAGCACCATTCCGGCCACGCACCACAGTGAAAGCGAGGCGGCGGCCGCGAGGCCGAAGGTGGCGCCGAGCAGCAGCGCGAGCTGCACCGGTCCGCTGGCCAATGCCGCGAACGAGGCCGCGGCACCTAGACCCATCGCCCAGCCTTTCGGGTTCATCCATTGAATGCCGGCGCCGCCGAGAAAGCTGTTCGGCCTGGCCATGCTCACATCCATATTGGGCGGTCCGCTGCGGCTGATCTTGATCGCCAGCCAGACGAGATAGAGCGAGCCGACGACCTTCATGGCCAGTTGCAGCGAAGGCACGGCAAGCAGCAGACCGGCAAGCCCGGCGGCAGCGGCACCCGTGACGGTGGCGAGGCCGGCGGCGCTGCCGACCAGCAGGGGCACGGAACGGCGAAAGCCGAACTGCGCGCCGGACGCCGTAGACAGGGTCGTGGCGATGCCGGGCGTGGTGGTGGCGACGATGGCAAAAAGGATGAGCGGGAGAATGGGCTCGAGCATGCGGCGTCCTCTGTCAGAGGGCTGCGATCGTAGCTGCGTGCGAACTTCAGTAAATGCAATGTTTGCCATGGTCAGCATTAGGATAGATAATGCCACCCATGATCCGAAATCTCGACATGGCGCTGATCCGCACCTTCATCACCGTCGCCGACAAGGCCAGCATGACGGCGGCGGCCAATGCGCTGCACCTGACGCAAGGTGCTGTCAGCCAGCAGGTCAAGCGGCTGGAGGAGGCGCTCGGCTCCAGCCTGTTTACGCGCGACCGGCGCGGCTTGCGGCTGACGCGCGCCGGTGAACAGCTGTTCGGCAGGGGCAAGCGGTTGCTGGCCTTGAATGACGAGATCTGGGCCGAGATGGCTGGGACATCGGTGGCCGGCCAGGTGCGGCTGGGCGTGCCCTACGACCTTGTCGGCACCTTGCTGTCGCCGGTGCTGAAGACCTATGCCGAGACCTATCCGCAGATCGAGATATCGCTGGTCTGCGCCTCGTCGCCGGAACTGACGGCTGCCCTTGCGGCCGGGACCATCGACCTTGCGGTGATCGAGGAACGCGTCGGCCCGTCGGCCGGTGAGTGCCTTGCCATCGATCGGCTGGTCTGGGTCGGTGCCAAGGGCGGCATTGCCCGCGCCAAGCGGCCGCTGCCGGTCTCGATCGTCGCCGATACCTGCGCCTTCCGTCCGGCGGTGCTGGCGGCGCTCGGTGAGCATGGGCTGGAGTGGCGCACCGTGTTCGAAAACGGCAACATCGACGCGACGACCGCGACGGTGCGGTCGGACCTTGCCGTCACCACCTGGCTGGCCTCCACCGTGCCGGCCGATCTGGACATACTGCCATCGGAGTCCGGCCTGCCGCCGCTGCCGAATTTTGCCATCAACCTGCATCTGCCGAGGCACGGTGTCGGGCCGGCGGCGCAGGAATTCGCGCGACATATCCGCGACGGGCTGGCGCGGCGGCCGGTGGCTGCTTGAGCCAGGCAGAACTTGGGTTCCTCTCCCCCGTCGATCGGGGGAGAGGTGTCGAGTTGTCCGAACCGGATAGATAGGTAACAGAATGGACCGATAGCATGGGTGACAGTTTTCTTGCTGGTCGGGTATGCCTGTCTTGCGGCGGCGGCGCGATTGACGAGCGGCTTCCCCCACTCCGTCGCTGCTTCGCAGCGCCACCTCTCCCCCCTCCGGAGGGAGAGGAAGGGAGCCAACCTTTCTAAAGCTCGCGCCTTTCCTCTACCCCGTCGATCGGGGGAGAGGTGGCTCGGCGAAGCCGAGAC